>NZ_JAZEUN010000060.1:0-920 GCF_037029175.1 Galbibacter sp. PAP.153
AACACACCAAATCCAACTATTTTTAAAATCTAATCGGTAGTTTTGAGACAGACTGCCGTTGTAAAACATACCCAAAAACGCTCATAACCTAAAATTCAACTTATGAAATTTTGAAAATAGTAACTTTTAAGTTACCTTTGTCAAAATGGAAAGAGTTAGGCAAGTAATACAATACAAAAATTATTTCGAGGAGTTTCTACTTGCTCAACCGAAAAAGGTTCAGGACAAAATATTTAAGGTCATTGAAATAATCGAAACTTATCAGCACGTGCCGAAAACGTATTTGGCACCTATGAAAAGTCACAAAGGATTATTTGAGGCTCGAATTAAATTAGGTTCGAATATTTGGCGAGTTTTTTGCTTCTTCGATAAAGGTAAATTAGTTATACTCTTAAACGGATTTACTAAAAAGACGCAGAAAACACCGAAAAAAGAAATCGACAAAGCTGTTCGATTAATGAAAGAGTATTACGAAGAAAAAAACAAAGGCAATGGAAACTAAAAGCTGGAAAGACATAAAAGACACAGTTTACGGAAAAAAAGGAACTGAACGGAGGGATGAACTCGACAGAGATTTTGAATCCTTTAAAATTGGTTTGCTTTTACGAAATGCACGTGAGGAAAAAAATCTGACTCAAGAACAACTTGGAGAATTAATTGACAAAAAGCGAACTTATATTTCTCGTGTGGAAAATAATGGCAGTAATCTGACTTTAAAAACATTATTTGACATCGTTGAAAAAGGACTTGGCGGAAAAGTTAATATCTCAATTGAAGTATAAAAAAGTACGTTTTACAACAACGGTAACCGTTGCACAAGCCATTAATTTTATAAAAATAAGATAGATTTAAGCCCTTTTAAGGGCTTTTATTTTTCGATCTAATTAAGTTGTACGTTAAAATTAGAGAACTTAAAACAA
>NZ_JAZEUN010000061.1:0-915 GCF_037029175.1 Galbibacter sp. PAP.153
GAACTCATTTAAACTTTTAACAAGATAAGAGCAAACGCTAAATAATGCCAACTTAGCCAAGAAGAATCTAAAGAATCAAACCTGATTAACAGCGTCCTAAAACTGTCCATCCAAGCAAAAGTTCTTTCGTTGACAAATCTCTGGTCGTAAATATCTTGGTTGAAAAATCGCTTTTTCCCTCTTTTCTTTCCTTTTCTGTTGCGTTTGTTTTCGACAATATTGGCAAACATCTTTCTCCTGTGAATGGCCCTTCTAAGCCTCTTGGAATCAAACCCTTTGTCTGCATTCTGGATGCTGTTCTCCACACAAATTCCACGGCTTTTCAAGTCTTTCATCATTTGCGCATACTGCGGAACTATTTGGTACAAATCGTTATGGTTCCCACAGATGATTCCGCCCGAGGCAATCGGGATGCCGTTCCCGTCGGTCATTATCAGGATGTTAGATGTCCGCCCTCTTTTCCGGTGTTGGTAAGCAACACTCTGAGCTGATTTTTTTACCAAACTGTGGGTGCCGTCAAGGTTCAATTTCTCGGTGTCCAATTTCTCTTTTTGTATTTCAAGATACGTTTCAAACATCTCTTTAAAAACCCCTTTTTCACTCCATTTCCGATAGTAATAATAAACGGTCTGCCAAGAAAAAGGTGGCTTACACCCTTCTATATCAATAAATAAGAAGTTCCACTGGCAGCCTGTCTTGAGTTTGTGGACAATGCATTTGAAAATATCCGCCATCTCAAAGCGACTGGTAAACCCCCGTTTATTTTTCGGAATGAAGCATAAAATGCAATTTTCTATTAGCTCTTTTTGTAAATTTGTGTACTTGCAGTTCATTAAATTGTAATTTATTGGTTGTCAACTCTAAATTACTAATTTTGAACTGCTTGTTTTTTTAAAGAAAGTTTAAATCACCTCA
>NZ_JAZEUN010000062.1:0-909 GCF_037029175.1 Galbibacter sp. PAP.153
ATATGGTCGTCCTTCATCCGCATAAAGGCGGCCTCCTTATCGGTCTTACTGTAACTATTGCGGTTGCCTAAGACCGCCAGTTGGCTTTCGTATTTCTCCAACCGGGGCAGGTGTTTTTCTTGGAGTTCTTTGAACTGTTTTTTCTTTTGCTTATCTAAAGCAGGGCTGTCCTTTAACTTTTTATTGATCCGGGCCAGTTCCTCTTTGAGCAGCTGGCCATTAATTTTTTTGGGCAGGGCGTCTTGATTGCTCTGTTGGTTTTCAGAGGCTATATGTGCATCAATAGAAGCCAAAACGGCTTGTATTTTTTCTTCCAGTTTTGTTTTGTGTCTTTCAACGGATTTGCGCCATACAAAGGTGTAACGGTTCGAGGCCGCCTCTATCTTGGTACCATCGATATATTGCACCTCCAGGCTTACATACCCCATCTTTTGCAATAACCGGACGACCTCTGCAAACAGATGATGGATCTGACCTTTCAGGCGTTTGCCCCTAAAATAATTGATGGTCCTAAAATCAGGCGTGCTATTACCGGAGATCCACATAAAATGGATATTCTCCCGTAAGGATTTTTCGATTTTCCGGCAAGAATAGATGTTGCTCAGATAGCTGCAGAACAATACTTTAAGCAGCATGCGGGGATGGTAACTGCTGGTGCCGCCTCCTTTGTAGGTACGCAGTAGAACACTAATGTCGAGTAAATCGACTACTTGGGACACCAATCGTACAGGATGGTTGGTTGGGATTCTTTCAAAAATATCTTCTGGAAATAAACTCGGGTTATCTAAAGACCCGGATCTGAAAACAGGCTTGGGCATAACACATTGTTTTATACCTTCAAGACACCCATTTTTAGAGTTTTATAAAAATAAAAAGACTGCCTAATTTCCTTTTTAGACAGCCTCTTTT
>NZ_JAZEUN010000063.1:0-893 GCF_037029175.1 Galbibacter sp. PAP.153
AACCTGAGTTCGATTAATCAGAAAGCGTTTATCTGATTGGTTACCAATGCATTTTGATATTTGAGCGAAGGTTTTTTCGGGAAGAAGGAGTAGGCAATAAGCCCAGCGATGAGATTGGTAAAGAAATTCCCCACGGAACGGTGCCTTGAGTGTTCGATTTGACACATGTTTTTCAGTTCATCATTGACGGTCTCTATGATTGAGCGTTTTCTGAGGGTTATCTTGTCCGACAGGGTCATCAGGCTGTTCTTCATGTTGTTGCGCAATTGGGTGATCAGGTGGATGCCGTCCACGAACAGGATTTCGGCCAGTTGTTTGGATATGTGGCCCTTATCGCCGAAGAGTTTTCCGTAAATGCCCCGCAAGAACCCTTCGCTCTTCAACGGTTCACGGTCGTCCACGTTGGCCGGTGTAATGGTAAAGCTCAGGATCTCGCCGCGGTCGTTGATGGCCAAGTGTAGTTTGAACCCATAGAACCACCCCATGGTGGACCTGCCCACTTGTGCCAGTTCCCTGAACACCTTGTTTCGCTTGATGCGCTTGTTCTTGCAGACCTTCACGGCGGTGGAGCCCACAAAGGAAATGCCCGTGCACTTGCCCATACAGCATGTTTTCAGGAACATGGCAAGGGGCAGGACGTTGGACTGCATAAGTTCGGTAAACCTGTTATAGGAAACGGTATTGGGGAATTCGGGCCTCATGTGCTTTTGCACATAATAAATGTAAAAGTGCTTGAAGCAACGGAACCCGCTAAGGTGGAAGATGGCCATGATGGTGATGATCTCGCTCTTTGACATGGTAGGCGGCCGTTTGGGCTTGTTGCCAATGCTGTGTTTTTCAAGAAAAGGGGTGAATTGTTGGCAAAACTCGTCGGCAAGACAAAAAATATCCGT
>NZ_JAZEUN010000064.1:0-855 GCF_037029175.1 Galbibacter sp. PAP.153
CTCTATTTTATCAATTTTTGTCTCTATACGGCTTCATGAGGTGAGTTTTAGGATTCTTTTGAGGTTGACAGCAAATATGGCCATTGCCCCTTGCATTTCCATGCTGTTTAAGCCATAGGATATCGCCCTTTGATACCCGTGAACATTCTTTAATTCACTGTTTTTAGCTTCGATTTTGTAGCGATGCTTTGACTTTTCCTTAAAGTACGCTGTCTGCTCAAAAGCCATTTGCTCCTGATGCAATGTGGATTTTATGGATACCGAATAGGTCTTTGTCCTCGCTCTGGGTTTGTAGCATCCTTCTCTTAAGGGGCATGCCTTACACTTCTCTACATCGAAGTAATAAGTGTCCACTTGGTTTTCACCCACGCCTTTCCTGCCTTGTCGCGCCTTTCGAGTGGCCAGATGACCGGCCGGACAAACGAACATGTCTGCATCTTTGTTGTAATCGAACTTATCCTTATCTTTTCGAAAACCCTGGGTTATTGATGGGTTTAGACGGGCCACGACTTTTATGTTCTGTTGTTGTGCTTGGTTTAAGTTTTCTTTTCCTGAGTAGGCTGCATCACCTATAATGGTGTCAACATCAATTCCATTGTTCTGGCTTATTTCCAAGAGCTTTGGAAGCTGTGAGCCATCCCCCTTTTCACCTGAAGTGACTGTTGCTGCCGTAATGATGCGCTCCTCGGTCATTGCCAGATGTGTCTTGTACCCAAAGAAAGAACTGTCGGCAGACTTATGGCCTGTTTTGGCTTCCTTGTCTTTGGATAGCGTGTGACGCTCCTGCGTATCGGCAATGGTTTCGGCCAACAGGTTGAGCTTTTCTTTTACAGCGGGAATCGAACTTAAAGATAA
>NZ_JAZEUN010000065.1:0-847 GCF_037029175.1 Galbibacter sp. PAP.153
AAACAAATTAATTTGATATTGGTTTGTTCCATGGTTAAGGAAGCTTAGAAAGCTTGATTTTAAGTTTAACAAGGTGAAAATTGCACTTCTAAGCAATTTATACTGGTATTTCAGTCCAACCCCCAATTTGAACATTCTTTTTAAATTATAGGCCAATGCGATCAGCCCAAGGTCAGCCGATGCAGCCCTAATGCCTTTTTTGGTCATTATATGATCAAAGCCCCATTGGCGTTTTATAGTTCCAAAAGGATGCTCCGCCAAGGCCTGTCTTTTGTTATAAAGCATTTCATTGGCTTCGGCCCGTTCAATGTTTCGTTGTATGTGTTCAGTGTACTGACTTCGTTGGACAACTTTACCATTGACTTTAGAAGTGGTGCACTCACTTCTTACCGGGCAGGTTTTGCAGGCTTTGGTTTTGTACTGTTTAAAGGTGTAGTTCCGGGCTTTGTACTGGGTTTGGTTGGAGGTTAAACGATGTCCTTGTGGGCAGGTGTAGCTATCCGATGCTTTATCGTATACAAAGTGTTCGGCGTTGTAATGGGGGTTTGGAGCTTGGCTTGATCGCCCTATGGCAGGAACTGTCACTAGTGTCTTGATTCCTAACTGATCTGCAATATAGAACTCGCTACCGGCATGGAAGCCTTTGTCATGCAGGGCGGTAAAAGAATTGTTCCGTAAAATGGACTTGGCCCTTCTGAGCATCAACCCCATAGCTTTCTTGTCGTTCTGGTTGGTCAGTTTGTAATCGATAAACAGCTTGTGCTTGGCATCCACAGTGGTCTGTGCAGTATAGCAGACCTCGGTAATAGTCCCCCTTACAATTTGATGCCGGCTGTCGGGGTCTGAG
>NZ_JAZEUN010000066.1:0-716 GCF_037029175.1 Galbibacter sp. PAP.153
ATAACTTATAAATTGAGGCTGTTCTTAAAAACCGAGGACAGCCTTTTTTTTGGTTGTAACAAAAACAACAAACATAAAAATACTTCAAGGCACCTCCCGCCAAGCAATACTTCAATCTATTATTTCCCCTTCATTTTAAATCAAAAAAGACAAACCTTCGAGAATCATCGCTTATAAACTACATATTTTATCAATAATATTTTATTTTTATAATAAAAATTCTATGATTTAATATAAATAACTTGTTTTATTGGAGCAATAAATACCCAAAGTATAAAATATAATAGTTTAGTATAAAAACAACCATCTATAGGAGCGTGCATAATCTTTAAACACAAAACATGACAATTTAAATATAACACTTATGAAAAAACTAATTTACTATTTTGCCTATTCACGGTACTTTCTTTCCTCTTTCTGCATAATGCGGAGGCACAGGACAGGCTGAGAATTAATTTTGATGTCGGTGTAACAAACAACGAACTCGATTACAACTTATCAAATCGTGTAGACTCCAAATATAGCAGTCGCTGGGGTTATACAACTAATTTATCGCTTGAATACCGTTTTTACCAATCTTTTTTTATTTCCGGAGGTGCTTCTTTCGTTCAGAAAAATTTTGAATTTGAAAGAACCGTAGCCAGAGAAGGATGGTATACCAAGTCTACCAATAATTACATCAGCGTTCCTGTTATGGCAGGGGCTTACCTTATAAA
>NZ_JAZEUN010000067.1:0-716 GCF_037029175.1 Galbibacter sp. PAP.153
AGCGACCAAACTTATGGAAGGGGACCGTTTTTTCAATAACCTGAACAACTCCCCTATTATCCCCGGCAAAGCAATAGCCATTGTGCTCAGTTGGGCGGTACCCCTCTTGGAAATTGCAGTGGCCGCCCTTATCGCTTGGCCCGCCACCCGGCTCAAGGGCCTTTACGGCGCCCTTGCCCTTATGGTATTTTTCACCCTTTATGTAGCGGGCATCGTATTTTTCAGCCCCTATGTCCCATGCTCCTGTGGCGGGGTGATCACGCTGTTATCCTGGCCGCAGCACCTGGTGCTCAATACGGTGCTCATCTTACTGGCTATAACCGGTATAAGGCTGTACGGGAAAAAGGAGCCGGCGTTCCCCTAAAGTACGTCGGGGCAGCAATACGGACCCCGATGGGCCGTCCCGTGTATTCCCCCGTTCCTGCTCGATTGTTTAAAAGTCCGCCTAGGCCCTTTCTAGGCGCCACGATATTTTGTTGCGCAACAAAAGCAGGGAAGAAAACGCCGAAAACCTGCCCCCCATAGAAGTAGGCATAGTATTAACAATTAAAATTATTTTAATCATGAAAAATTTAAAATTAATGTTACCGATGTTGGCCTTTATCATGGCCATTGGAATGTCTTTTGCGTTTGTGGACGCAAATAAAACCGTTGTACAAGGGTATTATGAAGCATCTCCGGGAAATTGGCAATCAGTAAATGTTGATTGTGAGGGT
>NZ_JAZEUN010000068.1:0-714 GCF_037029175.1 Galbibacter sp. PAP.153
GCCCTCACAATCAACATTTACTGATTGCCAATTTCCCGGAGATGCTTCATAATATCCTTGTACAACGGTTTTATTTGCGTCCACAAACGCAAACGACATTCCAATGGCCATAATAAAGGCCAACATCGGTAACATTAATTTTAAATTTTTCATGATTAAAATAATTTTAATTGTTAATACTATGCCTACTTCTATGGGGGCAGGTTTTCGGCGTTTTCTTCCCTGCTTTTGTTGCGCAACAAAATATCGTGGCGCCTAAAAAGGGTCTAGGCGGACTTATAAACAATCGAGCAGGAACGGGGAATACACGGGACAGCCCATCGGGGGCCGTATTGCTGCCCCGACGTACTTTAGGGGAACGCCGGTTTCTTTTTCCCGTACAGCCCTATACCGGTTATAGCCAGTAAGATGAGCACTGTATTGAGCACCAGGTGCTGCGGCCAGGATAACAGCGTGATCACCCCGCCACAGGAGCATGGGACATAGGGGCTGAAAAATACGATGCCCGCTACATAAAGGGTGAAAAACACCATAAGGGCAAGGGCGCCGTAAAGGCCCTTGAGCCGGGTGGCGGGCCAAGCAATCAGGGCGGCCACTGCAATTTCCAAGAGGGGTACCGCCCAACTGAGCACAATGGCTATTGCTTTGCCGGGGATAATAGGGGAATTGTTCAGGTTATTGAAAAAACGGTCCCCTTCCATAAGTTTGGTCGCC
>NZ_JAZEUN010000069.1:0-591 GCF_037029175.1 Galbibacter sp. PAP.153
CAGGAACAAAAGCGAAAATATAAAAACAATCCGTTTTTAGTGCAGAACCTCTATTACAATGCCAAGGAAGACTATTGTGTATGCCCCATGGGGCAACATCTTGAAAACATAGCAACCGAAAAACGCAAAAGCAGCACCGGATATGCCTCCACAGTTACTCATTATCAGGCCGTCAGGTGTGAAGGTTGCCCGCTCCGGGGGATGTGCCACAAAGCAGAAGGAAACCGAATCATTAAGGTAAATAACCGATTGGTTCAACTCAGGGCGCAAGCCAAAAAGCCTTTAATCAGTCAACAGGGGCCTGGTACACCGTAGTAACCGACCCATAGAGCCGGAGGCGGTCTTCGGGCAACTCAAATTCAATAATAAATTTAATCGGTTTACACATAGAGGCTTATCCAAAGTTAACTTGGAGTTCGCATTAATGGCCATTGGACACAACCTACGCAAGTTAACGGCTACTTTATCCCTATATACCTCTGAAAATTTAGCCGTTTTTAGCAAATACCTTAAAAAGTATATGAAAATCAACTTTTCTACCAAAATCTATAATAATCAAGTTCATCTGATTTATCTGAAGGCATGAGGATA
>NZ_JAZEUN010000007.1:0-194341 GCF_037029175.1 Galbibacter sp. PAP.153
ATTCTAATTCTAAAGAAAAGAAAAAAGGAGCAGAAAATTAATTCTAACTCCTTTTATTTTCATAAGGGACTTTTTCAGTGCCCTCCTACAATGGACCGCCTTTTTTATATCAATTCATTTTAAAACGTACGCGTTTATTTATTCTGGATGCATAAATTGTTGCTTCCCGAGCAATTCTTCTTCGGTTTCTACATGGTCCTCATCGGGCACACAGCAGTCAACCGGGCAAACGGCAGCACATTGTGGTTCTTCGTGAAAGCCTTTGCACTCGGTACATTTATCGGGAACAATATAATAAATTTCGTCGCTTACCGGTTCTTGTGCGTCATCCGCATTTACCGATTTCCCTCCGGGAAGCACAACATCCCCGTTCAACGATGTTCCATCGCTATATCTCCAATCGTCTGCGCCTTCATAAATTGCGGTATTTGGGCATTCTGGTTCACAAGCCCCGCAATTTATACATTCATCTGTTATAATAATAGCCATACTTTTTCTTTTTCAATTTATGTTAGCCTTAACTAACGCTTTATTATACGAGTCGTATTTTACGGCCTTACCTTTCATTTTATTAAAATTTAAGGAGAAAAAAATACCGCCTCGTTTCAATTCTGTAAATTTGCAGTGTCAAAAATAAAGACAAACAAAATTTTTACCAAATATAATGAGTGACATTCACAACAGAATTAACGCTTTTGTTAAACTTGGGGCTTTTTTAAATCAATTTTCCAGTCAATCGCCAACAGTTGATGCAACAATAGCGGGCAACGAAATTTTCTTTGATGGGTTTAAGCATCAATTAAAACTGGCAGAAGAAAACAACGCCTGGTTTACTAAAAACAATTTGCAATTTGCGTTAAGCACTTGGGGAGAAGCCTTATCTTCTTCAAATTTAAAAAAATGGCTTTCCAATTATTTAATCGAAGATGTACGCCCCAAAAAAGTTGCTGTTATTATGGCCGGGAACATTCCGTTGGTTGGGTTTCACGATCTTTTATCAGTTTTAATTTCGGGGCACGAAGTTGTTGTAAAGCAATCGTCCAACGACAAGCACCTGCTCCCCTATCTTTCTAAATATTTAGAATATATAGCACCTTTTTTTAAAGGGAAAATAACTTTTACCGATGATAAAATACAAAATTTTGATGCCGTAATCGCTACCGGAAGCGATAATACCGCCCGCTATTTTGAATATTACTTTGGTGCCAAGCCCAACATTATCCGCAAAAACCGTAACTCGGTTGCCGTTCTAACCGGAAAAGAGTCCGTAACAGACCTTGAAGCCTTGGGCGAAGACATTTTTAGGTATTACGGCCTAGGCTGTAGAAGCGTTTCCAAGCTGTTTGTACCAAAAGATTATAATTTTGATGCATTTTTTAAGGCTGTTTATAAATATGGCGATATTATCCACGAAAATAAATATGCAAACAATTACGATTACAACAAGGCCGTGTATTTAATGAGCCTTTTTAATATTTTGGAAAACGGTTTTTTAATGCTGAAGGAAGACGAAGGCTATGCATCGCCCATTGCAACGGTTTTCTATGAAGAATACACTACTGTTGAAGCCATAAAGGAAAAACTTACAAACGACGCCGATAAAATACAGTGTACCGTGGCAAACGGTATTGTGGATGGCGAAGTTGCATTTGGCAAAACACAGCAGCCAAAACTTTGGGATTATGCCGATGGCATAGATACGCTGGATTTCCTCCTGAAATTATAAACCTGTACATTCCATTAATATTAGTTTCCATGGCATATCATGGTTAAGGCATGATATTGTGAAAAATGGAGTTATTATTGTGACTTTCATTTTGCTTTTTTTATTAATTTTGAGAATTAAAGGCATTTAATATGAACCCGATAATAGAAAACAACATCGATAAACTTAAAGCGTTGTGCATAAAGTACAAAGTAGATAAAATGTATGTTTTTGGATCGGTTTTAACGCCCGACTTTAATCAGGAAAGCGATATTGATTTTTTGGTGAGATTTAAACCTTTTGGTCATAAAGGAGCTTTTTTAAATTATTTTGATTTTAAAGATAGTCTAAAAGAGTTGTTTAAAAGAGAGGTAGATTTGGTTAGCGAAGAAGGCCTTGAAAACCCATACATAATTAAAAGTATCAATAAAACCAAGCAATTAATCTATGGATGATAGAATAAACGCATATTTATATGATATTTTAAAATCAATTAACCATACATAAAAACCATTTGGAGGCGGGTAAATTTAAACCCGCTTTTTAATGTTTTAAAACAAAAACCAATAAACAAAACCGGTTCCAACTTGAAACAGAAAACAGGTTTAAAAGTAAGTTTGGTTTTAAATTTTTATAAAATTGGCAATTCAAGCCTGCACAATGTAACAACTCTGTTTGTTCTGTTATCAATCTAACAAAATAATTGTACTTTTGATAACAGTTTTTCTACGAGAAATTAGCAACTTTGTAAACATAAAAAACACAACTGACATTTATGAAAAAACATAATTTTAGTGCAGGACCCTGCATTCTACCCCAAGAGGTATTAAAGAAAGCTTCAGACGCCATTTTAAACTTTAACGGTATCGATCTTTCGCTTATTGAAATATCCCACCGCAGCAAAGACTTTATAGCTGTAATGGACAAAGCGCAGGAGCTTGCTTTAGAACACTTAGGGTTACAAAACAAGGGATATAAGGCCTTGTTTCTTCAAGGGGGCGCCAGCACTCAATTTTTAAATGTAGCCTATAATTTGCTAAACAAAAAAGCCGCCTATTTAAATACGGGTACTTGGTCTACAAAAGCCATTAAAGAGGCAAAATTGTTCGGAGAAATCGTAGAAGTGGCCTCTTCAAAAGACGCCAATTTTAATTATATCCCAAAAGGCTACGCAATCCCTTCAGATATAGATTACTTCCATTGCACATCCAACAATACCATTTTTGGAACGCAAATAAAAGATTTTCCAAAAGTATCGGCTCCTTTGGTTTGCGATATGAGCTCTGATATTTTCTCAAGACAATTGGATTTCTCCAAGTTTGATATTATCTATGCCGGGGCACAAAAAAATATGGGACCCGCCGGTACTACGCTTGTGGTGGTAAAAGAAGATGTTCTTGGCAAAGTAGACAGAGCTATTCCTTCTATGCTCGATTACCGCGTGCATGCCGAAAAGGATAGTATGTTTAATACTCCGCCCGTTTTTGCGGTGTATGTGTCCATGTTGACATTGCAATGGCTTAAAGACCTTGGCGGAGTTGCAGAAATTGAAAAAAGAAACAATGCAAAAGCCGAACTAATTTACAGTGAAATCGACAGAAACCCACTATTTAAAGGCTTTGCGGCAAAAGAAGACCGTTCCCCAATGAACGCCACATTTAATTTGGTAGACGAAGCGCACAAAGACACCTTTGATGCCCTGGCTAAAGAAGCTGGGCTAAACGGAATTAATGGTCACCGTAGCGTTGGCGGATACCGTGCTTCCATGTACAATGCATTGCCTATAGAAAGTGTGCAGGTGCTGGTCGATGCTATGCAGGAACTGGAAAGAAAGGCCTAAAAAATTAAAAGTTTTATACAGAATAAATTAACAGATAAATGAAAGTATTAGCAAACGATGGTATTTCCCAAAGCGGAGTCGATGCCCTAAAAAGCAAAGGTTTTGAGGTTATTACCACAAAAGTAGCGCAAGAACAACTTGAAAACTACATAAACGAAAACAAAATAGATGCACTTTTGGTGCGTAGCGCAACCAAAGTGCGCAAAGATTTAATAGACGCCTGCCCGTCGCTTAAATTAATTGGGCGTGGCGGTGTTGGCATGGACAATATAGATGTTGCCTATGCAAAAGAAAAAGGACTTCATGTAATAAATACCCCTGCGGCTTCTTCTGCTTCGGTAGCCGAACTTGTTTTTGCTCATTTATATGGTGGTGTGCGCTATTTATACGATGCCAACAGAAATATGCCCTTGGAAGGAGAATCTAAATTTGGGCAACTTAAAAAAGCATATGCGGCCGGTATCGAATTAAGGGGGAAAACCCTTGGCATCATCGGTATTGGTAGAATTGGGCAGGAAACTGCTAAAATTGCCCTTGGCGTTGGAATGAAAGTGGTTGCTTTTGATCCTTTTATTGAAAACGTGAACATCGAACTAAATTTCTTCGATGGCCAAAAACTAAACTTCAACATAGAAACCGTTTCTAAAGAAGAAGTGTTGAAGCAAGCAGACTTCTTAACCCTGCACGTACCCGCCCAAAAAGAATATGTTCTTGGCAAAAAAGAATTTGGGTTGATGAAAGACGGCATCGGTATTGTAAACGCTGCCCGTGGTGGTGTTATAGATGAAGTTGCCCTTGTTGATGCCCTAGACAGCAACAAAGTGGCCTTTGCAGGAATTGATGTGTTTGAAAACGAACCCACGCCTGCCATTAAAGTATTGATGCACCCTAAAATCTCCCTTACTCCGCATATTGGTGCCGCAACCGGAGAAGCACAAGACAGGATTGGTGTAGAACTGGCAGACCAAATTGCATCATTGTTGAAATAAGGATGCAATACTTGATAATTTTTAAAAGTCTTTCAGAAATGAGAGGCTTTTTTTTGTATCTTGATGAAAATATTTATCAATTTAAAAAATAAAAAGTCATGTCAGGATTAGCATCTTTATTAGACAGCAGTATTGGCCGCCAGATAATTGGCGGCATCAGTAATGAAACGGGAACTTCCGAAGGGAAAACTTCAGATTTATTAAGTATGGCTTTACCTTTACTAACTGGAGCGATGAAAAAGAATGCCTCAACACCAGAAGGTGCACAAGGGCTTATGGGAGCTATTAACAGCAAGCACGACGGAAGTATTCTGGATAATTTAGGTGGTTTTTTTGGCGGTGGCGTAGACCAGTCGGCCTTAAACGATGGCGCCGGCATCTTGGGCCATGTTCTTGGCAGAAAGCAATCTTCCGTAGAAAATGCATTGAGCAGTAAAACGGGAATAGATGCCGGAACGGTAGGCAACATACTTAAAATGGCCGCTCCACTTATTTTAGGCTATCTGGG
Organism: Galbibacter sp. PAP.153; assembly: GCF_037029175.1. NCBI lineage: Bacteria > Pseudomonadati > Bacteroidota > Flavobacteriia > Flavobacteriales > Flavobacteriaceae > Galbibacter > Galbibacter sp. PAP.153. The sequence goes on from NZ_JAZEUN010000007.1 coordinate 5,043, forward strand.
CAGGCAAACAAAACAAAACAATATAAGTGGCTCCAACGATATGTCTAGTTTATTGGGAAGTATGCTTGGTGGCCAATCTCAAGAAAATCAAAGCCTTATCACTTCTTTGATCGATACCGATGGCGATGGAAGCGTTTTGGACGACGTTGCCGATATGGTTATTGGCTCCAATAAGAAAAAAGGTGGTTTCGGAGGCCTTCTCGGGAATTTTTTAAATAGTTAAGAAAAAGGGTTCCATCAATACCGCTTTTACAAACATTAAACATTAAGGGTGGGATGCCTGCATCCGACTTTTTTGTATCTTTATGTAAAAGAGTTTTATATGAAGTATGTATTTGCAATTGTTGTTTTATCATTTTTGGCAGGGTCGTGCTCGGGAACGAAAAGCGCTTCAACTTCAACAAATACTGAAGATGAAATGGAGTTGGATATTTCTGAAGCCGAAAAAGAAGCTTTTAATGCCACAAATGCCGAACAGGACACCGTTAGAATAGCAAATGACAGTACAGAATATGAAATTATAGTTATCGACCCGGGTTATTATACCTGGCTCAATAGCATAGCCATGCCCGAAGGTTACTATTCGCAAGAATATATGGAGACCCGAAACAATATTTATGTTATTAATTGGAACCAAAGAGTGCTAAACCCGCAGCGGTACAATCCCAATCTATACGAAATGCAAATAAATTACAGTCCCAACATTGATTACGGTTACGAAGTAAACTACAAACTCTACAACTATTTTTTATATTTCCAAAGAAAATACAATCAGCGGCTGGGGCCTTTTTTCCCGAGGATCCGGTAACTTAACAACCAAAAAATGCCTGCATGATTAAACAGCTACTTATTTTATCAGGGTTTTTAATTAGCTTCCCCCTTTTTTCCCAAGAAAGCGAACCAATGATCCGTATCGCAGAAATAGAAATCAACCCTGCATATATTCAATCGTATCATAAAATCTTAATGGAAGAAGCAAACGCATCTTTAAAGCTGGAGTCCGGTGTTTTATCCATATTCCCGATGTATTATGCAAGCGATTCGACTAAAATTAGGATTTTGGAAATATATGCCGATAAAAATGCGTATTTAAGTCACTTAAAAACACCTCACTTTTTAAAATATAAAAACGAAACCCAAAATATGGTAATGTCACTTAATTTAGTTGATGTAAAAGCAATCGACCCGAAGATGATGCATTTAATTTTTACCAAAACAGCCCATAAACAATAAAACAAAGCTATTTTAGCTCATACCACTCCTCCACTATTAAATTTTCACGCCTCCCTTTATCTTCCGGGGCATAATAAGTTGCTAGATAATCCAAAATTATATCTTCTTGGTCACCCAGGTCCCAAAGGTTTTGTGTTTCCTGCATCCAACGAATGGTAGCTAACCAACCATCTCGGCTCATTCTATTTTGGGTAACCAATTTTGCCGAATGGCAATTGGTGCAATTCCCAATTACTTCATCAAGCCCATCCCCTGCTACAAAACCTGTTTCGGTATGTATGCCATCTTTTATATCATTACTGTTTATATTAACAATGGTGTCTTTTTCAACATCCGCTTCGGTTATTTCAGGTGATGATTTAAACAGCTTAATATCTGGATTTAAGGCCATAACCAATATAAAAATGCCAATAAAAAGGATTATTGAGCTTAACCATACCAAACTGTTCGATAATGTTTTTAACTGCTGTAAAAAGTCTTCTTTTTTACTCATTTTAACTAACTTTTACGGCAATTCTATGACAGGCATTGTTTAAATACCCTTTTGGATTCCATCCGGGAAGCAACATGGGCTGGCTTTTTCCGTTGCTATCGGTGGCCTTTGCCCATACCTCGTAATATCCTTCCTGCGGAAAGGAAATATTGGCGGAAAATTGTTGCCAGGCCAAACGGTTCACAGGTGCTTTTAGTTCGCAAGCGTGCCATGTGCTGCCAAAATCAATGGAGTACTCCATTTTTGCCACTTCCAGCTCCCCGGCCCAGGCATGGCCGTTTATGGTTAATTCTTGCCCCAATGTAAGCAGGGCTCCTGTTTTTGGGTAAGTAATTAAAGATTTTACGGGCATGGATTCTATAATGCACATGTCTTCATCGGCTACTTTTTCTCCCGGGGCAACAGGTTTACAGGGCACACGGTATGCAGTGCCCATCATTTTAGTACCATCGTGAACTATGTTTCTTATACTGATTCTTTGCACCCATTTCCCGGAAACCGATGCCGGCCAACCTCCCGCTACCAAGCGCAACGGGTATCCGTGCGCCAAGGGAATATCTTCCCCGTTTAATTGAAAGGCCAGTAATGTTTCGTCCTGATACGCTTTTTCCATAGGGCATCCCCTTGAAATGGGTTCCTTGTCTGGACTCCTGCTTAAATGGATGTCGGCGGCATGGTAACCAATGTACACGGCATCGTTTTTTACGCCAACATCTTCCAGGACATCGCGTAAACGGATTCCGGTCCATTTGGCACAGTGCACGGCACCCACGCCCCATTGATTTCCTTTTGCGGGCGGATTAAACTCTTTACGGCCATTCCCCCCGCATTCCAATGTTAAATGGTATGTATATTGTGGAAAACGGGTTTTTAATTCGTTAAGGGTGTATGTTTTCTTTTGTTTTGCAGATTCTCCGTCAATGGTCAAGGTCCATTTATCAACATCAATGGCTTCGGGTAATAATCCATTGTTTCGTATAAACATAAATTTATTGGGCGTTACCGCGTCGTTTAGTAAATGGGCCTTGGATTCTATGTTCCACGGGCGGTCGTTTAAAACTGTCATGTCCTTGTCGATACTGAACATTTTAAAAGGATCGGGATCCTGCATTAAAAGCGGAACATAGCCTTTTGGCATTAATTCCCCATAAACAATGCCGGTTCCAGCGGTTAATGTAAAAGAAGCCAATGCGGCCTTGCCAATAAATTCTCTCCTTCGCATGATTTTGATTAATTTCCCTAAAGATAGAAGTTCTGGAAAACTTGAAATATAAAAATGTAGAAAAATTTGACTTTCATTATGCTAATTATTTGAGTTATATTTGCTTTTGAAGAAGGGTTTCATGGAAAAATTAAAAAAACGTTGGGGAATTACCTCTAATTTCCAGATTGTTATAATATTTATTGTTTTTGCTATAACGGGCACTACATCTGCAAAAATTACAGGCCCTGTTACAGAATTTGTTGGTTTGCATCCTGATGCACTCCACCCCGTATTGTATTGGGTTGTTAGAATTTTGTTAATCTTCCCCATATACCAGGTTTTATTGGTTTTCTTTGGATGGATTTTTGGTCAGTTTAAGTTTTTTTGGAACTTTGAAAAGAAAATGTTGAACAAAATGGGAATTAAGATTAAATAACAAGTTGAGGCCGATACAAAACATACTTGTGGCATTTTTTTCTTTTGTGCTTATTACGGCACTGTTACTCCCTTCTGCCTTAAAGTTTTCACACTTTTTTATAGAACATACGCACGTTGAATGTAACGAACATTTAAAAACACATTTTCATCAAACAGATTTTGAGTGCCAGCTTTTTAAATTTCATCATACCAATCAACTAAATTATACCCCTGAAGAAATAACTTTTCACGTTATAAAATTACCGTCAGAACAAAATTTCAACAACTATTTCTTTTTAAGTGAATTTCAACAGCTTCACTTCTCGTTACGGGGCCCCCCGCTTGTTTCATAAACACAACTAACATTTTTATATAATTACCCGATATGCATCATATGGGGTACAATTATATTTTTTCATATTGCTGATAACTTCAGCATACATCAATATTATAAACATTAAATAATTTATGAAACAGATTCTATTGTCTATACTTTTTATAAGTATAACATCTATAATATACGCACAAAACAGCAAGCTTCAAGGAACGGTAACCGATGCCGATAACGGACAGCCAATACCTTTTGCGAACATTTATTTGCCACAATTGGAAAAAGGCACCAATACCGATGAAAACGGTACTTATATTTTGGAAAACGTGCCTAAAGGAAATTATAAAATTGTAGTATCTACCATTGGCTATAAAACCTTTTCGCAGGCCATTTCGGTTGATAATAACAGTACGCACAACTGGACACTGCAACCTTCGGCCATAGAAATGGACGAAGTTATTGTTTCTACCCCCTTCCATAAATTACAAAGTGAAAATGTGATGAAGGTAGAACGCCAAAGCTTGGAACAGCTTAAAACAAAAGGAGCCATGACACTTTCAGACGGGATTACCAACATATCGGGTGTAGAGAGTGTTACCACGGGTGTTGGCATTGGCAAACCGGTGATACGCGGACTTAGCTCTAACCGTGTTTTGGTCTACACGCAGGGTATCCGGTTGGAAAACCAACAGTTTGGCGGCGAGCATGGCCTCGGAATTAACCAGGCGGGTATAGAGAGTGTGGAAGTAATAAAAGGCCCGGCCTCACTTTTGTACGGCTCGGACGCTCTGGGAGGCGTTTTGTATTTAAACCCCGAAAAATATGCACAGCAAAATAAAACCGAAGGCGATGCAAACATTAATTATTTTACCAATACCAATGGGGTAACCGCCAATGCAGGGTTTAAAGCCTCGGGAGATAAAATTAAGTTTTTGGTGCGTGGCGCATATGGCTCTCATGCCGATTATGAAGCCGGAAATGGCATTTATACTACCAATTCTAGATTTAATGAATACGATATAAAATCGGGGTTTGGTTATCAGGATTCTAAATTTAAAACCGATGTACGCTACAATTACAATAGATCCAACCTTGGTATTCCCGAGGAAATTGGCGTACAGAACAGGGACCGTGATTTATTATTACCTTATCAGGAAATAGACAACCATATTATTAGTGCCAAAAACACCTTGTTTTTTAATAACAGCAGCCTGGATGTTACTTTAGGGTATATTGCCAACAATAGAAGGGAATATGAAGACCATCATCATCATGAAGACGAACATGCAGATGAAGATCATGAAGAAGATGAACACGAACATGCCGAAGAAGGAGAAGAACACGAGCATGGCGATGAAGCTGCATTGGATATGAGGCTGCATACATTAAGTTATAATGTGTTGTACCACATACCAAAAATGGGAAATTTTGAAACCATTATCGGCGTTCAGGGAATGCACCAGACCAATGAGAATTTTGGAGAAGAAATGCTAATCCCAGATGCAACAACGGTAGATTTTGGGGTTATGGCAACCACGCATTACCATATGGAAAAAAGCGATATTCAATTAGGCCTTCGTTACGATACCCGAACTATAGACGGTAAAGAAACCGGGGAAATGGGCGGAGAGTCTTATTTCCCTGAATTTGACAAAAACTTTAACAGTTTCAATGCTTCTGCGGGATACAGAGCCACCATTGCAGAAAAAATTATAGCGCGTATTAATTTTGCTACAGGTTTTAGGGCACCAAATTTAGCCGAGTTGGCATCTAATGGAAACCATAGTGGCGCTAACAGATTTGAAATAGGAAATGTGGACCTTACCAACGAACAGAATTTCCAAACGGATGTTTCACTGGAATATGAAAACAAGCATTTTGAATTTTTTATAAATGGGTTTTACAATGCAATAAGCGATTATATTTATTTGGAGCCCACAGGCGATGAAATAGACGGGCAGCCAGTATATCAATATGTACAAAACGACAGCAGGCTGTACGGAGGGGAAGTAGGTCTCCACCTGCACCCCCACCCTTTTGATTGGCTTCATTTTGAAAGCAGCTTTGAAACCGTAACCGGGAAACTGGACGATACCGATGAATACTTGCCCTTAATCCCGGCAAATAAGCTCACCAATACCTTTCGGGTGGAGATGAAAGACGGTGCATTAACAAAAAAATATGCGTTTTTAACATTACAGAATGTGTTCAATCAAAATAATGTTGGTACATTTGAAACTAGAACTGGTGGGTACTCGCTAGTAAATATCGGTTTAGGGGCTACAATAAATCCCTGGAATCAACCGTTATCCATAAAACTTACCGCCAACAACCTACTTGACAAAGAATACATTTCGCATTTATCACGGTTAAAACCTGATGGAATTTATAATATTGGAAGAAATATCAATATAGGCTTAAGTGTGCCTTTTTAATATAAACTTCTTTTATGCATAGGATGGTAAATCCCCCTAACCTATATATAAACCCCGCAAAATATATTTATTTAGCGGGGTTTAATTTTTTTATGAAGTCACTACTTTTGCCTCTTTCCTTTTAATTACATAAGTATATAGCCAAGTAAGGGTAAATGTAGGAATAATGTCCATACCCGGTACCAGCTCCTCTATAAAGGTAATCGCCCCTGCCGATTGCCCTATCCGGCCTTTGTACATCCGTGTCATTAGCCAACCGGAAATGGGTGCCCAGATAATATCTGAAAATTCCCCGACGCCTGGAATTGCAAACGAAAGCATCCCGATGGCATCAAATAAAAGTCCTAAAAATAATTTTTTGTACTTATTGTCTTTCATAGCTATTATAATTTAAAATACATATGTATAAATAGTAACAATAAAAGTGCCAGAATATTATCCTAAGTCAGCGCTTATTAACTTTAAAAACTCGTTCCGGGTCTCTATTTTCTCAAACTGGCCCCTAAATCCCGAAGTGGTGGTAACCGAATTTTGTTTTTGCACTCCGCGCATCATCATGCACATATGCGAGGCCTCAATAACCACCGCAACCCCCTGTGGTTTCAAGGTATTGTTTATGCATTCCAGGATATCATGCGTGAGCCGTTCTTGGACCTGGAGCCTTCGGGCATACACGTCTACAATGCGTGGCAATTTGCTTAAACCTACAATATAACCATTGGGAATGTAAGCTATGTGCGCCTTGCCAAAAAAGGGCAATATATGATGCTCGCACAATGAATACAGTTCTATATCCTTAACAATAACCATTTCGTTGTAATCTTCCTTGAACATGGCTGTTTTTAATATCTCGGCCGCATCCTGATGATAACCCTGCGTTAAAAATTGCATGGCCTTGGCGGCCCGTTCAGGGGTTTTTAGCAATCCGTCCCGCCCTATATCCTCACCAAGATCAGTTATAATATTTTTGTATTGTTCGCGCACGCTGTCGGTTACTTTTATATTGTATTCCTCTAAAGTTTTATATGCCATTGACGGTAAAATATTGATGTTTTTAAAAAAATCATTTAAAAATAAAAGATACCATTTTTTATGAAAATATAGTTAAAAATCATGAAGAAACCTTGTTGGATAATCCATATCTACTTATGTGAAAAATCTGATATTCCAGTATTGTTCATGACATAATGGTTAATTAGGGAGATTCAAAAAAACACAATGTAAACTATTTCATAATTTTTATGTTTTTACGAACACCAACTTTATAAATATTCATCCATAAAAATGCGTTACTTTGTTTTTAAAAGGAAAAGAGGGTAAATTAGCACTCCAATAATTTAAGTGAATGATAAAAGCAACCGGTATCCATAAAACATTTGGCTCTCTTGAGGTTTTAAAAGGCGTAGACCTAACCATAGGTAAAGGGGAAATTATTTCCATTGTAGGCACTTCGGGTGCCGGGAAAACCACATTATTACAAATCCTTGGTACTCTGGACAAAGCCGATAAAAATAAAGCACTGCAACTTTTAATAAACAACACCGAAACCAGCAAGCTCAACGATAAAGAGCTGGCCAAGTTTAGAAATGAGCATATTGGTTTTATTTTTCAATTTCACCAGTTATTACCAGAATTTACCGCCCTGGAAAATGTTTGCATTCCTGCTTTTATAAAAAACACTCCGCCCAAAGAGGCCGAAAAACGCGCTAATGAGCTGTTGGATTTTCTTGGACTTTCGCACCGGGTAAACCACAAGCCAAACGAACTTTCGGGTGGCGAACAACAACGTGTGGCGGTGGCAAGGGCACTTATTAACAACCCGTCTATTGTTTTTGCCGATGAACCCAGCGGAAACCTTGATTCTGAAAGTGCCGATAAACTGCATAATCTCTTTTTTGAACTAAGGGACACTTTTGGACAAACGTTTGTAATTGTAACACACAACGAAGAATTGGCAAATATGGCCGACCGAAAGCTTACCATGGTCGATGGAAATATTATTTAAAACTATTTGCCTAAAAAACAAAATTGTCCGTTCTCGATATTAAGATCAAAAACGGACATATAATTTAATTTATTATTGCAATTAAGGCGTTGGTTTTACCTTAATGTAGCTCCCAATTGGTGTTCGAAACTTCCTTGGAGCTTTTTCATTACTTTATCAATTTGCTTGTCTGTCAAGGTCTTGTTGTCGTCCTGCAAGGTAAAGCTCACCGCATACGATTTTTTTCCTTCCGGAAGTTTCTCGCCTTGGTATACGTCAAACAAATTAATGTCCTTTAAAAGTTTCTTTTCGCTGTTTTGGGCAATGTTGTAGATTTCTTCAAAGCTAACTTTCTGATCGATCAACAACGCCAAATCCCTTTTTACTTCTGGGTATTTAGCTATTTCAGTAAAGGAAATATGTTGCTGTTGTGCCAGTTCAATAACGGCATCCCACTCAAAATCGGCATACAAAACTTCCTGTTTTATATCAAAATGTTTTAAAATGCGGTTGCTTATCATACCAAAGGAAACGAGCTTCCTTTTTCCTATTTTATAGTTCAGTCCTTCAGAAAAAACATCGGAGGTAACGGGTTCCGACTTTGGCAATGGTAATCCCAAACGTTCCAATACCCGGTTAATGATGCCTTTTAAATAGAAAAAATCGCTTTTTTCGCTTTGCAGACGCCAACTTTCCCCATTTTGATTGCCCGTAATAAGAATGCTTAAATGTTTGTTTTCAACACTTTTACCGTCAAATTGATGATATGTTTTACCAAATTCAAACAGTTTTAGGCTGTTGCTCTTTCTGTTGATGTTGTAACTTATGGCTTCCAGGCCACTAAAAAGCATGGACTGCCTCATTACAGAAAGGTCGTTGCTCAACGGGTTAAGCATATTAACGTTATAATCGGCTTTATTGTCGTTGCTTAGCTCCATATATTTTGGAGTGGTGAGCGAGTTTGCAAGGATTTCGTAAAATCCTAAAGAGGCCAATTGATTGCCAATTATGTTTTGAAGCTTGTAATCTTCAAACTTTGATATCCCTGCAATGGAAGCGTTTAATTTTTGGGTGAATTCAATATTGTTATATCCATAAACACGTAAAATCTCCTCAATAACATCTACTTCCCTTTGAACATCTACACGGTACGAAGGAATGGTGAGCCCGATTCCGGTTTCGGTTACATTGTTGATTTTAATTTCCAGGGAACTCAAAATTGACTTGATGGTTTCCGTGGGAATGTTTTGGCCGATAAGGCTGTTTACCTTTTCGAAGGTGAGAAAAACCTGAAAATCTTCAAATTTCTTCGGATAAAAATCTTCAGCATCACTTGAAATGGTACCGCCTGCAATTTCCTTTATCAAAAGTGCGGCCCTTAACAATGCATAATGTGTTGAACCGATATCGATTCCTCTTTCAAACCTAAAAGAAGCATCGGTATTCAAACCGTGTCTTTTAGCTGTTTTTCTAACGGAAACAGGGTTAAAATAGGCGCTTTCCAGAAATATATTGGTGGTGCTTTGGGTTACACCCGAATTTTCGCCACCAAAAACCCCAGCAATGCACAACGGTTTTTCTGCATCGCAAATCATAAGGTCGTCTTCGTGCAATGTTCTTTCAATACCGTCCAACGTAGTAAATTTAGTGCCTTTATCCAGTGTTTGCACAATTATTTTATTGCCGTTTATTTTACTTCCATCAAAAGCGTGCAAAGGCTGCCCAAGTTCGTGAAGTACATAATTGGTAATATCTACAATATTGTTTTTTGGAGTAATGCCAATGGCTTTTAAACGGTTTTTTAGCCAGCTTGGAGATTCTTCTACTTTTATGCCCGAAATGGTAACCCCGCAATAACGCGGGCACAATTCTTTGTTTTTTACATCGATATCCATACGCAGGGTACGGTTGTCTACATGAAAACTACTTACCGATGGGGTAATAAGCTCCATATTGATGTCCTTTTGCAACAACCCCGCCTTTAAGTCGCGTGCAACCCCGTGATGGCTCATGGCATCTGCGCGGTTTGGGGTAAGGCCGATCTCGAACACGGCATCGGTTTCTATATTGAATATTTCTGCGCAGGGCGTTCCAGGAACAAGTGTTTCATCGAGCACCATAATCCCGTCGTGGCTTTTCCCAAGGCCCAATTCGTCTTCGGCACAGATCATTCCATGTGAAGCTTCTCCCCTAATCTTTCCTTTTTTTATTTCCCAAGGTTCCCCTTTTTCATCATACAAAACAGTGCCAATAGTGGCAACGGGTACTTTTTGCCCTTTATCTACATTGGGGGCCCCACAAACTATTTGTACAGGTTCGCCGGTACCGATATCTACTTTGGTAAGCTTTAAACGATCGGCATTTGGATGCTTTTCGCATTCCAGCACATGCCCAACTACAACACCTTTAAGGCCGCCTTTAACCGACTCGAAAGTCTCCACTCCTTCAACTTCCAGCCCAAGATCGGTTAGTAGTTCTGCGGTTTTATCTGTTTCCCAATCAAGTTGAATAAATTGTTTTAACCAATTATAAGATATTTTCACCTGTACTTATTGTTTTTAAATCCTACTTTGTTTTGTAAATCTTCATGTTAAGGTGAATTTTATAAAGCTTTTTTGCTTTTTTGATGCTTCTTATAGAATCCCCCTTTATCCATAAAATACCCCTCTGCATCTTAGTGGGTTATTTTATTTGAAGTGCAAAGATAATAATCCGCTTTATAATAGATAACCTTAACTTATATAATTCCAAATATTCTTGTGTTTTGCCAATTGTTGATAAGTATAGCGCAGGATTTTGTTTTTTTCGAGCATTAAATTTTGATCTTCTTTCAAGGTTTTTACTGCATAATACCGTGCTGTTTTTAAAATATCGTTATCCTTGACAATGTCGGCTATTTTTAGGTTAAGCACACCACTTTGCTGGGTGCCCATCAAATCTCCAGGTCCCCGGAGTTTCAAATCGACTTCTGCTATTTGAAAACCATCGTTTGTGCCCACCATGGTTTCGAGCCTTGTTTTGGAATCGTTGGATAATTTGTGCCCGGTCATTAAAATACAATAGCTCTGTTCGGCCCCCCGCCCAACCCTTCCACGGAGCTGGTGCAATTGCGACAGGCCAAATCTTTCGGCACTTTCTATTATCATAACGGAGGCATTTGGCACATTTACCCCAACTTCTATAACTGTTGTGGCTACCATAATTTGGGTTTCGCCCTTTACAAAACGTTCCATTTCATAATCTTTGTCAGAGGATTTCATTTGCCCGTGCACGATAGATATTTGGTATTCGGGCTTTGGAAACTCGCGTTCAATACTTGCATAACCATCCATTAAATCTTTGTAATCAAGTTTTTCGGATTCCTGGATTAAAGGATAAACAATGTAGATTTGCCGCCCTTTTTTTATTTCGTCCTTTATAAACCTAAATACTTTCAAGCGATTACTATCGTAGCGGTGTACCGTTTTTATGGATTTTCTCCCGGGCGGGAGCTCATCTATTACCGAAATGTCCAAATCGCCATACAAGCTCATGGCCAAAGTTCGCGGAATGGGCGTGGCCGTCATTACCAAAACATGTGGCGGGATGGCATTTTTATGCCAAAGTTTGGCCCGTTGCGCCACCCCAAAACGGTGTTGCTCGTCTATAATGGCCAGTCCAAGGTTTTTAAACTGCACCTTATCTTCAAGCACTGCATGGGTACCAATTAAAATATGTAGTTCCCCATTTTCCAGTTGATCATGAATTTCCTTCCTTTCGGACGTTTTAGATGACCCGGTAAGCAGTTTTATGTTTACGCCAAGTTCTTCAACCAAAGCTTCAATACCGTTGTAATGCTGTTGTGCCAAAATCTCGGTGGGCGCCACCAAACACGCCTGAAACCCATTGTCGATGGCCAATAGCATTGTCATTAGCCCCACAATGGTTTTTCCAGAACCCACATCGCCCTGTAACAGTCTGTTCATCTGTGCATTATTCCCCAAATCGTTGCGTATTTCTTTTATTACCCTTTTCTGGGCATTGGTAAGCTCAAAAGGAAGGTGCTTGGCATAAAAAGTATTGAACAAAGTCCCGACCTGATCGAAATTAAAACCTTTTATTTTACTTTTCCTGCTTAAATTCTTTGAAATAAGTTGTAACTGAATGTAAAATAATTCTTCAAATTTTAGGCGGTATTGTGCTTTCGACAGTAATTCCTGACTTTGTGGAAAATGTATGTTGAACAGTGCCTTGCTCTTCGAAATAAGTTTTTGTTCTTCCAAAAGCTCGGCAGAAAGGGTTTCGTAAAATTTCCCGTTTGTTTCTATAAAAAGCTGTTGCATCAATTTATTTACCACCCTGTTGGTTATTCCTTTATTGGTAAGTTTTTCAGTAGAAGGATAAACAGGTTGCATGGCCGTACGGAGGCTTTTTTCATGATCTGCCAACAATTCCATTTCCGGGTGCGGCATGGAAAAGCCATTGTACCAATTGGTCTTCCCAAAAATAACATACGGCTGGTTTATTTTTAGGCTTTCGCGTATCCATTTATGGCCACGAAACCAAACCAGCTCCATTTGTCCCGTTTCATCCATAAAAGTAGCTACAAGACGTTTTCCCTTTTGTTGTTCAACGGTTTTTATGTGGGTTATTTTGCCAATTATCTGTACTTCTGCATTGTTTCGCTGTAACTCGTTTATTTTGTAATACCGGGTTTTGTCTATATAGCGGTTTGGAAACAAGTTTATTAAATCTTGATAAGTATGGATTCCAAGTTCTTTACGGAGCAAATCGGCCCGGTTGGGGCCAACACCTTTTAAATAATCGATTGGGGTTTGTAATAAACTAGGATTCATAAACACGAAGATAGGAGTTAGTTGTAAAGTTTAAAAGTTTTTTAAATCCGTTGGCCGTTTCCGGATGGTAAAATGAATTTCTTCGGAAGAAAAAAACAACCTTACAATTTAATAATTGAAGCTCTGGTTAATACCTTTGCAGAAAAGTACTGTCGCAAATCAATATCGTACATTTGAAAAAATCCGAATTAAAAGAATTTCTCGACGAGAGAGTAGCATATTACAATCATCCACGTTTTATAGAAACCGATCCCATTCAGGTTCCGCATCAGTTTAAGCAAAAGGAAGATATCGAGATAGCCGGTTTTCTGGCCGCAACCATAGCTTGGGGAAACCGAAAAAGCATTATTAAAAATGCCGATAAAATGATGAAACTCATGGGGAATTCCCCTTACGATTTTGTTATGGGGCACCATGAAAATCAATTAGAAAACCTTTTGCCTTTTGTGCACCGCACTTTTAACGGGCACGATTTTATTCAGTTTATAAAAAGCCTTCAGCATATATATTTAAACCGCGGCGGAATGGAAACTCTTTTTAAAGAACACGCCACCAACACTTCCATGCAACCCGCCATTGCCAAATTTAAAGAAGTCTTTTTTGAAATGGAACACCTCCCGCGTACCCAAAAGCATATTTCAAATCCGCTAAAAGGATCTTCGGCAAAACGCATCAATATGTTTTTACGTTGGATGGTACGTAACGATAATTGCGGCGTTGACCTCGGGATCTGGAAAGACCTTTCCCCTGCCCTGCTTTCTTGTCCGCTTGACGTACATTCTGGCAACGTGGCCAGAAAACTGGGCTTGCTAAAAAGAAAACAAAACGATGCAAAGGCCCTGGCCGAACTGGATAATAATTTACGCAAACTAGACGCCTTAGACCCTGTTAAATACGACTTTGCCCTGTTTGGACTTGGTGTTTTTGAAGGCTTTTGATTGTATTTTTTGCGGATTAATACTGTTTAACATAGTTTTTTGCAAAAAGAATGTAAATTTGTTTTGTACGTTGCTACATCATCTAAAAAACATTACTAATCCAACTAATAAAGCATGCCAAGACTATTTTTTTGTATAAGCTTATTGTGTATTCTATCTATCCATGCACAAGACCGTAAAATACCAGTTGATACCATAATTACAACCACGCATCAGGTTACCATAAAAGGCAAAAAAGTAAACTACAGCACCAATACGGGAACCTTGCCCGTTTGGGATGAAGACGGGAATACAATTGCCACTCTTTTTCATACGTATTATTACAGGACCGATGTTGAAAATAACACCAACCGGCCCTTGATTATATCGTTCAATGGTGGCCCCGGTTCTGCTTCCGTTTGGATGCATATTGCCTACACCGGCCCGAAAGTTTTAAATATTGACGATGAAGGATACCCCATTCAGCCATATGGCGTAAAAGACAATCCAAATTCCATACTTGACATTGCAGACATAGTCTATGTAAACCCGGTTAATACTGGATATTCACGAATGGTTGCCAATAAAGAAGGAAAGTATCCCGACAAGGAAAAATTCTTTGGCATCAATGCCGATATAAAATATTTAGCAGACTGGATTACCACTTTTGTTACAAGAAACAACCGCTGGCGCTCCCCAAAATATATTATAGGCGAAAGTTATGGAGGCACCCGTGTTGCCGGACTTTCATTGGCCTTGCAGGAAAGAGAATGGATGTACCTCAATGGGGTTATTATGGTTTCGCCCGCCGATTATAAGGTCTTGCGTGCCGACAGCCCGGTTTCCTCGGCGCTAAACTTACCCTACTATACAGCGGCAGCATGGCACCAAAAGGCATTAGGAACCGAATTACAACAAAAAGATTTACTGGAAATTTTACCAGAAGTAGAAAAATATACCATAAACATATTAATTCCGGCAATTGCAAAGGGCGGTTTTATTTCGGAAGCTGAAAAAAAGGAGGTCGCCAAACAAATGGCTGTGTATTCGGGACTTTCTGAAGCTTCTATTTTAGAGCACAACCTGGATGTTCCTACATCTTTTTTCTGGAAAGAACTATTGCGCGACAAAGGTTATACCGTTGGGAGGCTGGATTCCCGCTATTTGGGGATCGATAAAATGGCGGCAGGCACACGCCCCGACTATAATGCCGAGCTTACTTCTTGGCTGCACTCGTTTACGCCGGCCATAAATTACTATTTACAGGAAGAACTGAAGTTTAAAACCGATGTTCCTTACCAAATGTTCGGCGATGTACATCCTTGGAATCTGGAAAATGACAACACACGGGAAAACCTGCGCAAGGCAATGGCAGAAAACCCGTATTTACAAGTGTTATACCAAGCCGGATATTACGACGGTGCATGTACTTATTTTAACACCAAATACAGCATGTGGCAATTAGATCCATCTGGAAAAATGAAAGACAGGCTTCATTTTAAAGGTTACAGAAGCGGACATATGATGTATTTGCGGAGCGAGGATTTAAAAGCAGCCAACAATCATGTCAGGGAATTTATACTTTCTACCTCCGGTGAAGGAAAAGCTGCTAAATACACAAAGTAAGTCAGGATAACCATGTATGTTGTAAATGAAGCGTAATTATATATTTCCTCTGAAAAAAAATTATGTACTTTTGAATAGATTAATAATTAAAAGGAATGCAGTTTAAACATCCGGAAATTCTTTGGGCCCTTTTTTTACTTCTTATTCCCATTATTATCCATTTGTTTCAACTTCGGAGGTTTAAAAAAGAAACTTTTACCAATGTTCAATTTTTAAAACAGCTCGCTCAAAAAACCAGAAAAAGCTCGCAACTAAAAAAATGGCTCATCCTTCTTATAAGAATGTTGGCCTTTGCCGCTATTATTACCGCCTTTGCACAGCCTTATTTGGCCAACAGGAATATTGTGGATACCACCAAGGAAACGGTTGTTTACCTCGACAATTCTTTTAGCATGCAACTTAAAGGGGCGCAAGGCCCCCTTTTAACAAGGGCCATTAACGAATTTATTGGCAACATCCCGGCAAACGAGACTTTCTCTTTGTTTACCAATACCGAAAACTACCAAAATATTCAGGTAAACGATATTAAAAACGAACTTTTGGCCACTTCGTATTCCAGTACGCAACTACCGCTTAACGAAATATTCCTTAAAGGGCAACAATATTTTAAAGGCGAAAATTCAATTAAGAACTTTGTCGTTATTTCCGATTTTCAACAACGAAAACCAGATACGCTTCAAGATAGCAATATTGAAAGCCGCTATGTCCAGCTGTCGCCAGTTTCCAAAGAAAATATAGCTATAGATAGTGCGTATATTAAAGAAAAGGAAACAAACGGTTACAATCTTGAAGTACTGCTAAGTACCAATGGCGAATATGGCAATACGCCAATTGCATTGTACAACAATGATAATTTAATTGCCAAAACAGCGGTGAGTTTTTCAAACAACAAAGGCATTGCCAGTTTTACCGTTCCCAACGGAGTTTTAAAAGGAAGAATAAGCATTGACGATAATGGCCTGCAATACGACAATACGCTCTTTATTTCCATCAATAAAGAAGAAAAGCTGAACGTGCTTTCCATTAATGGCGCAGCCGATGTTTTTCTTAAAAAAATATTTACTAAAAACGAATTTAACTATGCTTCGGTTCCTGTTGATGCAATAGATTACAATAGTCTCCCAAATCAAAACTTTATTGTTTTAAATGAAGTTGAAAACATTCCAAATGCACTTATTATGGCTTTAAAAAGTGCTGTATCAAAAGGAATTTATATCTGCATAATAGCTTCAAATAAGGTAAATCAAGAAACATACAATCAGTTACTTGGTCAATTATCCGGGGTTTCTATTGAAGGAATAAAAAAACAAGAACAGCTTATCACTCAAATTGCATTTGAGCACCCGTTGTTTCAACAGGTTTTTGAAAAAAAAGTAGTTAATTTTCAATACCCAAAAAGTAAGCTTTCATATGCAATAACCGGAAATTCAAACAAGGTTATTTCCTTTGCCGACGGATCGCCTTTTTTATCAGAAAACAATCATGTATATCTTTTTAGCTCGCCCTTAAATACAAATACCACCAATTTTCAAAGCTCCCCGCTTATCGTACCGGTTTTTTACAATATGGCCAAACAGAGCCTGGCGTTGCCAAATTTGTATTATTCCATTGGGGAAAACAATCAATTTGACGTAAAGGCTACATTGGGCAACGATCAAATTGTGACCTTGAAAAACAAGGAAACCTCTTTTATCCCGCTTCAACAAACTTTTACCCACCATGTAAACATTACCACGACCGATTTACCGGCCGAAGCTGGGAATTATTCGGTAAACAACGGTAACGAGGCTATTTTAAACCTAAGCTATAACTACAACCGCAACGAAAGTAAGTTAAACTACCTTGACCTCAATAATTTTAATACAACAAATACATATACCGATATTGCCGATGTGTTTAAAAATATAAAAAGTGAAAACAATGTAAATGCGCTTTGGAAATGGTTTGTTATTTTTGCATTGGTATGTTTTTGTATCGAACTGCTCATCTTAAAATATTTTAAATGAATATCCTCGTAAAGTCCGCTAAAATAGTAGCTCCCAACAGTGATTACCACCTGCAAACAAAAGACATTCTCATTGAAGACGGTATTATAAAAAAAATTGAAGACCAATTAAAATCGCCTAAAAACACCAAGGTTATAGATGTTAAAGGCCTTCATGTTTCCGAAGGCTGGTTTGACAGCAGCGTGAGTTTTGGAGAACCCGGGCACGAAGAACGGGAAACCATAGAAAACGGACTAAAAACGGCTGCTTTAAGCGGTTTTACGGCCGTGGCAGTAAACCCGAATACACATCCGGTTGCCGATACAAACGCCGATATTGGATTTTTAAAGGCCAAAGCAAGCGGAAAACCCACAGCACTTTATCCCATTGGCGCTCTAACCGTTAATAGTGAAAGTGTGGATCTGGCCGAACTTTTTGATATGAAAAATGCGGGAGCGGTTGCTTTTGGTGATTATCAAAAGGCAATAACCAACCCCAACCTTTTAAAAATTGCACTTCAATATGCTCAAAATTTTGATGGACTTGTAATTTCTTTTCCGCAGGAAAATAAAATAGCGGGAAAAGGTGTGGTTAATGAAGAAGCCGCGGGAACAAAATTAGGGCTTAAGGGAATTCCGGCGCTTGCCGAAGAGCTACAAATAGCCCGCGATTTATTTATTTTGGAATACACGGGAGGCAAATTACACATACCTACCATTTCTACGGCAAAATCGGTGGCCCTGATAAAAGAAGCCAAAAAGAAAGGACTGGACGTAAGTTGCAGTGTGGCCGTGCACAATTTATTTTTAACCGACGATGCCCTTACCGAATTTGACACCAACTACAAAGTCCTCCCGCCTTTGCGGACTGCAAATGACACCAAGGCATTGTTAAAAGCGCTAAAAGATGGGGTTATAGACTTTGTAACCAGCGATCATAACCCAATAGACGTGGAAAACAAAAAGGTAGAATTCGATCATGCCTTATATGGAAGCATTGGACTGGAAAGTGCCTTTGGCGCATTGCAAAAAGTAGTTCCCCTTGAAACTGCCATAAAAAGCCTTACCCAAGGAAAAATACGCTTTGGAATTAAAGGCGAAGGCTTTAAGCCCGGCGTTAAGGCAGATTTAACCTTGTTTGACCCTAATAAAACTTATGTTTTTAAAAACCAAAACATACATTCCACCTCCAAAAACAGTGCTTTTATTGGCCAGAGCCTAAAAGGTCTTGCATTGGGCATTATAGCAAACGGACAATTAATATTAAAAGATAACGTATAGTTGCTAATACATACAAAAGGTTTGCACCTTTTGTAAAAAGATTTTTTTAAGCAACAAAACATTTAGCCATGGAAATAAAACCCGAAGGAAAAACAACAGCCATAATAAGCTACATAACCATTTTTGGTACGGTTATAGCCATTGTTATGAACATGGAAAAGCAAGACCCGTTTGCCCGTTTTCATATCCGCCAGGCGTTTGGGCTAAACATGCTTTTCTTTATTTTGGGGTACTTTATCGGTTATTTTAATTCATGGATGATTTCATCTGCGTTGTATTTGTTTGTTGTTATTTTATGGCTATACGGCTTTGTAACCATGTTGCAGGAAAAGTACATTGAAGTCCCGTTGGTAGGCACTTATTTTCAGAAGTGGTTTACATTTATTAAATAACTAAAACACGTAAACTTTTATGTTTCAAACAAAAACATTATCGTTATATCATATTGTAAAAGAACCTTCAGTAAAAAAAGAAAATCCCCCTGTTTTATTTATGTTTCATGGATATGGGAGTAATGAAGACGATCTGTTTTCCTTCGCTTCCGAGCTTCCCGGCGAGCTTTTTGTTATTTCCGTAAGGGCTCCCTTCAACTTAATGCCATACGGACATGCTTGGTACGCCATTCATTTTGATGCCGAAGACGGCAAATGGAGCGATGACAAACAAGCTGTTGAATCCCGCGAATCCATTTCAAATTTCATAGATGAAGCCGTTAAGGCATACAGTCTTGACAAAAATAATGTTACCCTGCTCGGTTTTAGCCAAGGCTCCATTTTAAGCTACGCGGTGGCCCTGTCGTATCCTGAAAAAATAAAGAACGTTATTGCCCTGAGCGGATATGTAAACGAAAAAATAATAAAAGAAGGTTACCAAAACAACAATTTGTCTTCTTTGCAGTTTTACTGCTCGCATGGGGCTGTAGACCAAGTGATTCCCGTTGAATGGGCCAGAAAAACCTCTCCTTTTTTAAAGGGGCTGGATGTAAAATTTACATATGAAGAATATCCGGTTGGACACGGGGTGGCTCCTCAAAATTTTTATGCCTTCAATAATTGGCTAAAGGAACGATTGTAAACTTCAAAAAAATAAAAGAAAATCTTAAAAAAAATCCACCATATCGCTATTATCTGCTCCAATTATGAAGCATCCAAGCATTTTTACACACAAATTTTGGGGCTGGAAATTGTCAGGGAAATATTTCGCGAAGAAAGGCACTCGTTTAAACTGGATCTGGCATTAAACGGAGAATACATTATAGAACTTTTCTCTTTTCCCAATCCCCCAAAACGTGTTTCGCAGCCCGAAGCAAGCGGATTAAGGCATTTGGCTTTTGAAGTAAGAAATATTGACGAAGCCATAAAAAGACTGCACTATTTTGGCGTTACGGCAGAACCAATCCGGACGGACGAACACACCGGAAAACGTTTTACCTTTTTTAACGATCCCGACAAATTGCCCATAGAATTATATGAAGAATTCGTTGAAAATTAAAATTCCCTTTCCTGAAATGGAAGCCCTTTCTTTTTTTCGCAATATGTTTTTAAACTAAACAGGAACATTGCCCAATTGTAGTTGCACCACCTATAAAAATCTGTAAGCTCACGCCAGTCGGCATGTCTAAGGATAATTTTTGTGACTCCCTTTTCTTCAGATAGGTCAAAAATAATACGGGTCCCCACCCATTCATCATCAGAAGCGATGCATTCCCAAACTATTCTTTGGTTTTCTTTCAGCTCAAGTATTTTCATTTGGGTGAGGTAGTCTTCATCAAAGTCAAACTCATTAACAAATCCTACTTCTGGCTTTACCTTCAACTTTTTGGTCCACGTATTGCTCAGGCCTTCTTCAGAAACAAGTGCATTGTAAACAATGGAGACAGGGGTTTTTATGTAATTGATCAATTCAATGTTTTCCATTCTGTTATGGTTGGTTACTATTAAGTATTTTGAATATCCCTAATCAGTCACAATGTAATGACCAATAGTAGACAATCAGAAATATTTCAAAATTAATTAAATTATCTATACAACAATTAAAAAAATAAAAGGGCGCATTTAATGTATGCGCCCCATTTTTTCTTTTCAAAGCAATTAATCCCCATCATCGGATTTTCACAACTACTTAAGGTCTGTGTTATTTAATAAGATATACGCAACTTCTGTCCAGATGGTTTTAAAAACGGTGCTGGTTTACTATTTTTTTTAACGTATGCAAAGGCTAAATTCTTTAAACATAATCTTGTAGCGTGCCCATTATTTAGTAATTTTGAAAATACCCGCTAATAGCCTTTACTGAATTTTCTATGTCGATAGGATTAAAAAAACAGGGGTTTTACTGTTTTTTATGAAATACCATCTCTATACCAATTAGTGAAATAAACAAATCCTTATGCTGAAAAGAACAAATATTGAAGAAAGACTAAAGGTTTACAGGAACAAAACCACAAATGAAGACGATGTTTTAAAACAGGTGCGCGCAATTTTAAAGGAAGATTCTGCAAAAAATAAGGCCATTTCCAAAACATTGGCCGACCCACAAGAAAAAGAGCACAATGATTTTAATTTTGACCTTTTGGAAAGTGGGAAAATTTATCATATAAATCAGATTCAAAAAATATGCATCGATTACCGGTTACGTTTTTTAAGTTCAAAATATTTTAAGGGGAAGTTTCCGCAGGAAGCCATATATTCCATAAAAAAATTGGAGAAAGAACATAAAACCACCCTAAACGGGTTTAAAATTATAGCGCCATCAAAATTGTTCAAACTGGAAAATGCAGACGACCCTTTGCTTTTTGCCCCATTGGGCAACGATTATTTTTATCTTGTGCATAAGTGGGGTAACGACCTACACCCATTGAGAAAGTTATTGGTGCTCCCTTTCAGGAACTTTATCACGCTTACAATTTTGGTACTGCTTGTTAGCTGGCTGTTAACGCTTCTTATGCCAATAGAAATGTTTACCCACGAAAAAAACAGCTCCTATTTCTGGATATTGTTCTTTTTTATGTTTAAAATGGTTGCCAGCATTACCATTTTTTATGGGGTTGCGCTCGGTAAAAATTTTAACTATGCCATATGGAAAAGTAAATATTTTAATGCTTAACTTTAAAATATGGAAAATCAAGATTACATAAGGATCTATACCGGAAGTAGTATCCAAGCAGGTTTACTGGAAGAAAGGCTGAAAGCAGCAACTATTAACCCCGTAATAAAAAATGAAACCGAATCTGGTCGTCTGGCAGGTTTTGGGCCATCGGTAGTTGACCAAGTGCAGGTTTTTGTGCATAAAGACGAGCATGCAAAAGCAATGCAAATATTTCAAGAAGTTGAAAAAGACCTAAAGGAAGGTTGATCTGTATTTTAATCAATCCTCATCAATAATTGACAAAATAAAAAACGAGGCCAAAAAAGTAGTTAATTGCTTTTCGAGCCTCGTTTCTTTTTTAAAGAATGTAATCGGTACTTACAAAATTAGAAGCTTTGCTTCCCAATAGATCATTTAAAATACGGTTGTTATATTCGTTGTCTTTTGAAGCCACAAAAGTTCTAATGGAAAACGAACGTAATGCATCGTGCACGCTCAATGTACCAACGGCAGAATCTTTTCTTCCGGTAAACGGGTACATATCCGGCCCTCTTTGGCATGAGCTGTTTAAATTAACACGGCAAACCAAGTTTACCAACGTATCGATTAGTGGCGCCAGTTTTCTAATATCAGCACCAAAGAGACTAACTTGTTGCCCGTAATTGGAGTCGGCTATATCGTTTATGGGTTCGTCAATCTTTTTAAAAGGCACAACGGGTATTACGGGGCCAAATTGTTCCTCTTGATAAACACGCATAGCTTCGGTTACCGGGTACAACACCGCCGGAAATATATAATTCTCGCTAGTTTCGCCTCCTTTTTTGTTGATTATTTTTGCGCCTTTTCCAACAGCATCATCAATTAATCCCTGAATATAAGCAGGCTTATCGGGTTCGGGCAGTGGCGTTAATTTAGCGCCTTCGTCCCAAGGGTTTCCAAATTTTAATTCGTCTACCCTTTTTGCAAAACGCTTATTAAATTCATCTACAATATCTTCGTGCACATATACCAATTTTAGGGCCGTACAGCGTTGCCCATTAAACGACAGGGTTCCGGCAATACACTCGTTTATGGCCAGATCCAGATCTGCATCCGGTAAAACAATAGCCGGGTTTTTAGCTTCCAAGCCCAGCACGAGCCGTAAGCGGTTTTTATAAGGATGTTGATCTTGAAGCGCCACCGCAGATTTACTGTTCCCGATAAGCGCCAGCACGTCTACCCTTCCCGATTTCATAATCGGGGCGGCAACTTCGCGTCCGCGTCCAAATACAATATTCACCACACCTTTAGGGAAACTGCTCCTAAAGGCTTCTAAAAGTGGTGTAATTAATAAAACTCCGTGCTTTGCAGGTTTAAAAATGGCAGTATTCCCCATCATTAAGGCAGGGATTAGCAACGCAAATGTTTCGTTTAGCGGATAATTATAGGGGCCCAAACACAAAACAATTCCTAATGGGCCACGACGGATATGTGCATAAATACCATCGCGTTTTTTAAAATTAGCCGAATCACGGTCTAATTGCTTATAGTCTTCAATGGTATCATAAATATATTCAACGGTACGGTCGAATTCTTTTTCAGAATCCGGTAAATTTTTACCGATTTCCCACATCAATAATTTTACTACTTCATCGCGCTTGGTTACCATTTGCTTTGCAAACTTTTCCATGCACGCCACGCGGTCGGCTACTTTCATGGTTGGCCAAAGTCCTTTTCCTTTGTCAAAGGCATTGGCGGCGGCCTGCAAAGCCTCATTGGCTTCGGGTTCGCCCATGTATGGAATGCTTCCCAGCAAAGTGGGCTTGTATTCTTCGGTAGAAGAAATGGTTGAATAAACCTCGGTGGTTTTTCCTTTCCATGGTTTTAACTGCCCCCCAACTAAATAGGTGTTTTGATGTATTGGAGATTTTATCTGGTATGTTTCGGGGATTTTATTAAATGTCTTGGTTTTGGCTTCCATAGTGTTTTTTGGTTTTTATTTATGCTGAATTAATCGTTAATCATAATAACGATAAAGTTCGTGATTATGAAATTAAGATTCAACAGTTATCAGAAAAATCTATTGTACTTTGCTAATCAAACCAAATACTGAAACAGGTCGGGCTTGTTGTTTAAATATTCCCCGAAAAAGTTTCTGGTCTTCATCCTGTTAATTAGCGGCTCCAGATCGGCATCCGACTTTAATTCAATTCCTACAACCGCTGGAGCATTCTCTTTTGCGTTCTTTTTTGTGTACTGAAAATGCGTAATATCGTCGTTCGGACCTAAAATTTCGGCTACAAATTCTTTTAAGGCACCTGCCCTTTGCGGAAAGCGTACAATAAAATAGTGTTTTAGGTTTGCATACAACAGGGCACGCTCCTTAATTTCGGCGGTACGGGTAATGTCGTTATTGCTGCCGCTTACCACACAAACCACGTTTTTGCCTTTAAGTTTATCCTTGTATTGGTACAATGCTGATAAGGTAAGCGCTCCGGCCGGTTCCACCACAATGGCGTCTTTGTTGTATAGATCTAATATTTCCTGACATACTTTCCCTTCGGGAACGGTAATCATTTCATCCAGAAATTGCCGGCAAATAGCAAAGGTTTTGTCGCCTACGCGTTGTACGGCGGCTCCGTCTACAAATTTATCGATATTGCCCAGTTCGGTATTTTCCTTATTTTCCATTGATGTTTTCATCGAAGGCGCACCTTCGGGCTCTACCCCGATTATTTTGGTTTGTGGCGACAAGACATCAAAAACGCTGGAAAGTCCTGATGCCAATCCGCCACCGCCCACGGGAACAAAAACATAGTCGATTGTTTTTTTTGTTTGTTCCAAAATTTCAAGTCCTACCGTGGCTTGGCCTTCAATTACCTTTTCGTCATCAAAAGGGTGCACAAAAGTCTTGCCCAATCGCGTACATTCGGCAATGGCCGCTTTGTTGGCATCGTCAAAAGTATCGCCTTGCAAAACAATATCAATATAATCTTCGCCAAACATACGAACCTGTTCGATTTTTTGCTTGGGTGTTGGCGAAGGCATAAAAATAGTGCCCTTTATTTTTAATTCCTTACAGGAAAAAGCCACTCCTTGCGAATGGTTCCCTGCGGATGCACATACAATTCCCTTTTCACGCTGCTCTTTGGTAAGCGAACTTATTTTATTGTAAGCACCCCTAATTTTATACGAACGGACCACTTGAAGGTCTTCTCTCTTCATCATGATATTCGCTTCAAATTCTTTTGAATACCGAATACTGTGTATTAAAGGCGTAACTGCTGCAACACCATTGAGCGTTGCAGCAGCTTTTCTTACATTTTCTAATTTTGGTATGTAAACTGTTGTTGTTTCCATATATACTGGCCCACTTATAACCCCGCCCAAAGGGACGGGGACTTATAAAAGTGGTATTTAATTTTTTACCCAAACCATTTCCTCCCCTTGGGGAAGCCGGAGGGGGCGTTATACAATCTTTTTCATAGCGGTCATAGATGTACGCAGCCATGCTCCCACTTCTTCTACGGGATGATTGCGTATTTGGTCGTTGACTTCTATCAACTCTTTGTTATCAACGCCGTTGCCGGTTGCAAATGGTTTACCTATAATGTTGGTGTCCACTTTTTTCATAAAGTCTTTTAATAAAGGCTTACATGCATGATCGAACAAATAACAACCGTATTCGGCCGTATCGGAAATTACCCGGTTCATTTCAAATAATTTCTTTCTCGCAATGGTATTGGCAATAAGCGGGGTTTCGTGTAACGACTCGTAATATGCCGATTCTTCTATAATTCCAGCTTCGGTCATGGTTTCAAAAGCCAGTTCTACGCCCGATTTTACAAAAGCAACCATTAATACCGCATTGTCAAAATATTCCTGCTCAGAAATGGCCACGTCTCCGGCTGGTGTTTTCTCAAAAGCGGTTTCCCCCGTCTCGGCACGCCAAGTAAGCAGGTTTTTATCGTCGTTTGCCCAGTCTTCCATCATGGTTTTAGAGAAATGACCGCTCATAATATCATCCATGTGTTTTTGGAAAAGCGGACGCATAATTTCTTTTAATTCTTCTGAAATCTTGAACGCCTCTATTTTGGCAGGATTGGAAAGACGGTCCATCATATTGGTGATACCTCCATATTTTAAGGCTTCGGTAATGGTCTCCCATCCGTATTGAATTAATTTTGATGCATACCCCGCATCGATACCCTTTTCAATCATTTTATCAAAAGAAAGGATCGAACCTGTTTGAAGCAACCCGCAAAGAATGGTTTGTTCGCCCATTAAATCCGATTTTACTTCGGCAACAAAAGAAGAACGCAACACCCCTGCCCTGTGTCCTCCGGTGGCAACGGCATAGGCTTTGGCTTGGTCTAAACCTTTTCCTTCCGGATCGTTTTCCGGGTGAACGGCAATGAGCGTAGGCACACCAAAACCTCTTTTATACTCTTCTCTTACCTCGGAACCGGGGCATTTTGGAGCCACCATGATAACGGTAATATCTTCGCGAATTTGCATTCCTTCTTCCACAATATTAAAACCGTGCGAATAGGAAAGCGTTGACCCTTTTTTCATTAAAGGCATAATAGTACTTACCACATTGGAGTGCTGCTTGTCCGGCGTTAGGTTACAAACAAGGTCGGCCGTCGGGATCAATTCTTCATATGTGCCGACTTTAAATCCGTTTTCCGAGGCATTTACAAAAGATTGTCTTTTTTCCTTAATGGCGCCTTCACGCAAAGCATACGAAATATCCAAGCCAGAATCCCGCATGTTCAATCCTTGGTTAAGCCCTTGCGCACCGCAACCTACAATAACTACCTTTTTACCTTTTAACTTTTCTACACCATCACTAAACTCCGAAATATCCATAAATTCACATACGCCCAACTGCTCTAATTGTTGTCTAAGTGAAAGTGTATTAAAATAATTTGCCATTTTTTTCTATTAAATTTTAGTTGTTGTTTTTATTAAGTTTTATAGTTTAAATTCTTTTAAAATATTTGAAATCTGCATTTCTGATTTTGATACAGAAACCCTTCCGGAACGTACAAACTGCATAATTCCATAAGGTTTTAACTGTTCGTACATTTCTTCAATTTCTTCACGCCTGCCCGATTTTGAGATAACAAAAAAGTCGGGAGAAACGGTAACGATATCCGAATGATTGTCTTTTATGATATTCTGAATTTGACGCTCGTCGAACAATAAGTTTGAAGCAATTTTAAACAAACCTGTTTCCAAGAAAATAGTTTCTTCATCGGTGTGGTAATACGCCTTTATTACTTCTATTTGCTTTTCTATTTGCCCAACAATTTTACGTGTCCAATCTTCTGTAGTGTTCACAACGATGGTAAATTTAGAAACATTTTCAATCTCTGATTTAGAGACATTTAAACTCTCTATATTAATGTGTCTCTTTAAGAATATTCCAGAAATTCTGTTTAATAATCCTACGTTATTTTCAGAATAAACCGATATGGTGAATGTTTTATTTTCTTCCATTTTTTTGTTTTAACTGTTTTCAAGGTTGTTATGTGGTTACAAAGTTACATAGTGGTTCCTTCTTTCATTTTTCATACACCCACCTTATAACTTTCAACTTTACAACTTTACAACTTTATAACTTCCATATTTAACTTAAACGAATATCAGAAACCGAAGCCCCGGTAGGTATCATCGGGAATACGTTGTCTTCTTTTTCCACGCGTACCTCTAAAAAGTATGCATGCGGGGAAGCCATCATTTCTTCAACGGCCGCAGCCAAGTCTTCACGTTTGGTTACCTTTTTGGCCTGAATATGATATCCTTCGGCAATAGTAACAAAATCAGGGTTTGTCATTTCGGTTGAAGCATAGCGCTTGTCGAAAAACAACTGTTGCCACTGGCGTACCATTCCTAAAAAGTCGTTGTTCAATACCACTATTTTAACAGGAACCTTCGTTTGAAAAATGGTGCCCAGTTCTTGAATGGTCATTTGGTAACCGCCATCGCCAATTACGGCAACCACTTCACGTTTGGGCGCACCCATTTTGGCACCAATGGCAGCGGGAAGTGCAAACCCCATGGTTCCGAGGCCTCCGGAAGTAATATTGCTTTTTGTGGTGTTAAATTTGGCGTAACGGCACGCAATCATTTGATGTTGGCCCACATCTGAAACAATTACTGCTTCATGGTTGGAGGCTTGGTTGATTTGCTCGATCACCTCGCCCATGGTCAACCCCTCTTTTTTGGGGTGCAAATCGTTTTTAATGACTTTATCAAACTCAATTTTATATTTTTCCTTAAACTCATTATGCCATGCCTCGTGCTTATTTTCGTTTACCAAAGGAAGTACCTTTGCCAAGGTTTCTTTTACATTCCCCAATACCGGAATATCAGCATGTACATTTTTGTTGATTTCGGCTGGGTCGATTTCAAAATGCAAAACTTTGGCCTGTTTGGCATATGTGCTCAAATCTCCGGTAACGCGATCGTCAAAACGCATGCCAAGAGCAATTAACAAATCGCATTCATTGGTAAGGATATTCGGACCATAATTTCCGTGCATTCCAACCATACCAACATTTAGCGGATGACTGGACGACAACGCCGAAGCTCCGAGAATAGTCCAAGCAGCAGGAATTCCAGCCTTTTCAACAAGGGTTTTTAATTCTTCTTCTGCTTTTCCAAGAATAATGCCCTGCCCCCAAACAATCATGGGCTTTTTTGCCTTGTTGATCGCTTCGGCAGCCTCGGTAATTTTACTTTCGTCTACAACCGGTGCGGGTTTATAGCTTCGGATAGCGGTACATTTTTGATAATCGAAATCAAACTCGTCAAACTGAGCATTTTTGGTAATGTCAATCAAAACAGGTCCCGGGCGACCGGAACGGGCAATGTAAAATGCTTTTGCAATAATTTCAGGAATTTCGGCAGCATTTGTAATTTGATAATTCCATTTGGTAACCGGCGTGGAAATGCCTACAATATCGGTTTCCTGAAAGGCATCGGACCCCAATAAATGGCGAGCCACCTGCCCCGTTATGCAAACCATGGGCGTAGAATCTATTTGCGCATCTGCAATTCCGGTAATTAAATTGGTAGCTCCCGGACCAGACGTGGCCATGGCGACACCCACTTTTCCCGAAACTCTTGCATAACCTTGGGCAGCATGTGTTGCCCCTTGCTCATGACGCGTTAATACATGGTGCAATTTATCACGAAACTTGTAAAGCTCGTCATAAATTGGCATAATGGCACCTCCGGGATATCCATAAACGGTTTCTATGCCTTCAGCCAGTAAACAGTGTATAACTGCTTCTGCTCCGGAAATCCTTATTTTTTTTCCGGTTTTGCTTTCTTCTTTCTTTAATGTCTTTACTTCCATAAGTAACAATTTTATAGTTACGGGTATTTTTCCGCAATCAGCAAATTGATTTTATTGAATTCATCTCTAAAACTCGTCGGTAACACAGCCTTTTGAAGCCGATGAAACCGTTTTTGCATATTTATATAATGAACCTCTTTTTATTTTTAATTCGGGGGCTTTCCATTTTGCCCTTCTTTCGGACAGTTCTTCATCAGAAATTTCAATGTTGATGGTATTGTTCACGGCATCTATCGAGATAACGTCTCCGTTTTCTACCAATGCTATGTTCCCGCCAACTTGTGCTTCTGGAGCTACATGGCCGACGACAAACCCGTGCGAACCACCCGAAAACCTTCCATCGGTAATCAAGGCAACATCTTTACCCAGACCAGCCCCCATAATGGACGAAGTGGGTTTTAACATTTCGGGCATTCCCGGTGCGCCTTTAGGGCCTTCATAACGGATAATAACCACATCGCCTTTTTTCACTTTTCCGGTTTTTATTCCTTCGTTTACGGCTATTTCACTATCAAAAACATTGGCCGTTCCCTTAAACGACAGGCCTTCTTTGCCCGTAATTTTAGCCACGGCGCCTTCAGTCGCCAGGTTACCAAACAAAATGCGTATATGCCCGGAATCTTTAATTGGAGTATCCAACCCTTTAATAATCTCTTGACCATCAACAAGGTTTGGCACATCCTTTAAATTTTCGGCCAAGGTTTTTCCGGTTACCGTTAAACAATCGCCGTGTAGCATATCGTTATCCAACATATATTTTAAAACCCCCGGTATGCCACCAACGCCATGTAAATCTTCCATGGAGTACTTACCGCTTGGTTTTAGGTCTGCCAATAATGGCGTATTGTCGCTTATTCTTTTAAAATCTTCCAAGGTAAATTCTACTTGTGCCGCTTTGGCAATTGCCAAAAAGTGAAGCACCGCGTTGGTAGACCCACCAAGAACGGTTACTAGCCTGAAAGCATTTTCCAACGACTTTCTGGTAACTATGTCTGAAGGCTTTATATCCTTTTCAAGCAACAATCGTAAAGCTTCGCCAGCTTTTACACACTCTTGCTCCTTAATGTTCCCATCGCTCACCGCAGGGTTGGATGAATTGAACGGCAACGACATCCCCAAAGCTTCAATGGCCGAAGCCATGGTATTTGCAGTGTACATACCACCGCAGGCACCCGCACCGGGACATGCTTTATGGACTACTTCTTTAAATTCTGTCTCGTCTATTGTTCCTGCCACTTTTTGTCCGTAAGCCTCAAATGCAGAAATTATATCTAGTTTTTTTCCGTTATGGCAACCCGAAGCAATTGTTCCGCCATACACCAATACCGAAGGCCTGTTTAAACGGAGCATTGCCATTAATGCGCCGGGCATGTTTTTATCGCAGCCAACCACCGTTACCAGTCCGTCATAGCCCATGGCCTGCACTACCGTTTCCATGGAATCGGCAATAATATCCCTTGAAGGCAACGAATAACGCATGCCCGGGGTACCATTGGAAATTCCATCGCTGACCCCAATGGTATTGAATATCAAACCGACCAAATCGGCATTGGCAGTGCCTTTTTTTACATGGGTTGCCAAATCGTTTAAGTGCATGTTACAGGGATTCCCCTCGTAACCTGTACTTGCTATACCGATAAAGGGTTTTTGTAAATCTTCATCTGTTAAGCCCAAAGCATGTAACATAGCTTGTGCAGCTGGAAGCGTTGGGTCTTGAGTTACTTGGTGACTAAACTTTTTTAAATTCACTTTATATGTTAAATTTTCGAGTATTATTTAATTATATTCAAAATTATAGTAATGTATTTCTAATTTTTGCCCGGTTTTCTTTTTAACTTTAAATCCAACAGCACCATAAAATAGTTAACTAGTTTATTTTCAGTGTATTAAATACATGTTTTTAGGACATTCAACCGTATGGATTTATTATTTTATTAACTTCTTATATGTTCTATACCGACTTTTTTAAAGTGTTTCCCGCTTTTTTGCAATAAAAAAAGGCCTGTATTAAAATTGATACAGACCTTCTATTATTTTGACATGCGAAACTGTATCAACTCAATATGAGCTCACAATAATTCGAATGACTATGACTAAAAAATGCTTCATTTTTGCTGAAATAAAAAAGCCTTCCCGATTATAGGAAGGCTTGAACATTATCTATCTTTAATAATACACATTCCCTCCTACCTCAGTAAAACAATCACCAAGCTAATGACATAGCCAATAATAATGGCTACATTAAGAAGAGAAACGATATTAATTATTTTCTTATTCATCTACACAATATTAATTATAATTTCTAAATTGAAAAAACTTTTTTAGTATAAAATACGATGGAAGCGCATATAAATTCAATATTAAAACTTCAGCAAACCTTTTTTAACGAGGGGAATACAAGAAATATCAGTAAGCGGAAAACTGTTTTAAAAGACTTAAAAAAAGAAATTGAAAACCGGGAACAAGATATTGCTAAAGCCATTTATAACGATTTTAAAAAACCAGAGTTTGAAGTACTGTTGACCGAAACCAAAATTGTTTTAAGCGATTTGAAAGATGCTATTCGAAACATCCACAAATGGACAAAGCCGAAACGAGTAAACCCATCGTTGCTGAACTTTCCATCGGCTGCAAAAATTATAAAAGAACCTTACGGAAGGGTTTTAATCATGTCGCCATGGAATTACCCTTTCCAATTGGCCCTTTCGCCACTTATCGGGGCTGTGGCAGCAGGAAACACCGTTGTTTTAAAACCTTCGGAGTTAACCCCGAACACTTCAAAAATCATTTCAGAAATCATTTTAAAAGTATTTCCAAAAGAATATGTTACGGTTGTAGAAGGCGATAAAATAATTGCACAAACACTTTTGGAAAAAAAATGGGATTATATTTTCTTTACTGGAAGTCCGCATGTAGGAAAAATAGTATACCAGTCCGCAGCAAAGTATTTAACTCCTGTTACTTTGGAGCTTGGCGGAAAAAACCCATGCATCGTTGATGAAAAAATTAATATTAAACTTGCTGCCAAAAGAATAGTTTGGGGCAAGTTTATAAATGGCGGGCAAACATGTATTGCACCAGATTATATTCTGGTCGATTCAAAAATTAAAACACAACTAATTGAAGTGTTAAAGCAGGAAATTATTAACGCTTACACCAAAAATCCCGAAGAGAGCAAAGATTATGTTCATATTGTTAACGAAAACCACACCAATCGCCTTAAAAACCTATTAAGCGGGCAAGAAATATTGTTTGGTGGGGTTTCCTACGGAAAAAACAGCCTCGCCCCTACACTCGTTAACGAGCCGTCATTGGAAAGCCCACTAATGCAAGAAGAGATTTTTGGCCCCATTCTTCCGATAATCAGTTATAAAAATGAAGAAGAAATAAAGTCGGTCATTACAAAATACGAAAAACCACTTTCGCTGTATGTTTTTTCAAAGAGAAGTGCTTTTGCCCAAAAAATAATCAATGAATTTTCTTTTGGCGGCGGTGCCATAAACGATACAGTTGTTCATTTTGTCAATAAAAAACTCCCTTTTGGCGGTGTTGGCAATAGTGGTTTGGGAGCATACCACGGAAAATTAACTTTTAATACTTTTTCGCACAGCAAACCTATAGTTAATCGTGGCACATGGCTGGATATTCCATTGCGGTATGCTCCGTATGCAAAAAAAACAAAATGGGCGGGAATGCTGGAAAGGTTTATGTAATTAACAACAAAAACTTCTCCTCATAGATATAACAATTAGTTCTTTTTATTTTGAAAAACTTCTTTTAAATAGTAAATTGTAGTTTATTGATAATCAGTACTATTAAAAATTGGCACATCATATCTGGTTTGAAGCGCTTACCTACAGGTATCCACAAAATATTTGGGTACCCTTACTTTTTTGTGCCCTTTTGTTTTTTACAAATTGCGCCCCAAAATTAGATACCGTTGAAGCACCCATAGACAACCCTGATGAATTTTCATACAACGGAACCCAGGTTATCCCCGATAAATGGTGGACGGTTTTTAATGACAAACAATTAAATATTCTTATTGATTCTGCACTTAACCAGAACCTGAACCTTGCCGCCACATGGGAACAGGTCATGGAAGCACATGCCATTAGGCGAAGCGAAGCTTCTTTTCTTTGGCCACAAATTGATGCAGGTTTGCAAACGGGTATTAGCAGGCCCCAACCCGATTTTGCAGGTGGCGAAAATACGCAGCTGGGGCTTACTGCTTCATACGAGCTGGATTTATGGGGAAGGCTACGGTCCAGCAAACAAGCGGCTAATTTTCGTTTGGAGGCTTCTTATTTTGATTACCAAGCTACTGCCATGATGCTTTCTGCCGAAATTGCGGCTACTTGGTTTCAATATGTAACTGCATTGCAACAATTACAACTTGCCAACAAACAAATCGAGACTAACCAAGATATCATGAAGCTCATTCGTGTTCGCTTTAGTGGCGGGACTATCCGTGGAGCAGATATTTTACGGCAACAACAACTTCTGGAAGCTACTCAAAATCAAAAAATTGTTTATCAAACAAATGTCGAGCTGCTCAAAAATCAACTTTCCGTATTATTGGGCAAGCCACCGCAAAACGAACTTAGCCTAAACCCCGATTCTTTGCCTCAACTTCCACCAATACCAGATACGGGGCTACCGTTGGACCTTGTTAGGAGAAGGCCCGATGTAAAGCGAGCATATAATTTGGTTCTGGCAGCCGACAGGGACATGGCCGCCGCCATTGCAAACCGATATCCAAGACTAACATTGACTGCCGCAACCCAATTGCGTTCCAACGACTTTAATAATCTTTTCGAAGAATGGGCCTATACGCTAGGCGCTAATATTGTAGCCCCGTTAATTTATGGAGGCAGGCTGAATGCCGAAGTAGACAGAGCCGAAGCCGTTAAAAACCAAACACTCTACCAATACGGACAAACAGTTTTAACGGCCTTTCGAGAAGTTGAAGATGCACTTATCCAGGAACAGATGCAAAAAGAACAGATTACTATTCTTGAAAACCGATTGATCTTGGCACAAAAAACAAACAGGCAATTGCGTATTGAATTTGTAAATGGTCTAAGTGAATATTTAGATGTATTGCTGGCTTTGGACCAAGAACAACAATTGCGGAGAGACATGCTTTCTGCAAAGCAGGAATTAATAAATATAAGAATTTCGCTCTACCGGGCATTGGCAGGTGCCTTTAAAACAGAGCGGGAAAACCAATTAGAAGAATAACCGAAAACCATGAGCAGAAAAAAAGTCGTTTTTATATGTTTGGGCATTTTACTTGTTGCCATTGTATTTACTGCAATTATTTTTGCTACCGAACCTACGGCAAAAAGTGAGGCCGCCGTTAAAGAAACGGCTATGTTGGTGCATGTTGTTGAAGTTGAAAAGGGCAGCTTTAAGCCCAAAATTGTAGTTACGGGTACCGTTCGCCCAGTAGAAGATGTTATCATTAGCCCATTGGTTAGCGGCCAAGTAATAAAAAGAGACCCAAAATTTGCCCCTGGCGGTTTTATAAAAAAAGGAGCTGTTTTGTTGCAAATAGACCCTGCCGATTATAAAAACACCCTCGAAGTAAGAAAAAGCGAGCTTTTACAGGCCAAAACCAACTTGGAAATAGAAATGGGCCGACAGGTTATTGCCCAACAGGATCTGCAATTAATTGAAGGCGATACGCTCTCTCAAGACCAACAAGACCTTGTTTTAAGAAAACCGCAATTAAATGCCGTAAAAGCAACCGTAATATCGGCTCAGGCTGCGGTGGACCAAGCACAATTAAATTTAGAACGGAGCACACTCCGCGCTCCTTTTGATGCACATATCATCAACCAGAATGCAACGGTAGGCTCTCAAGTGGCACCAGGCGATAATTTAGGGCGTCTGGTGGGAACAGCGCATTATTGGGTAGAAGTTACGGTGCCACTTGGAAAATTAAAATGGCTTTCTTTCCCCAGTTCAGAAGAAGAAAATGGCGCAACGGTCAAAATTAGAAATATCACAGCTTGGGATGAGGACGAACACAGAATTGGCTATTTAGACAAACAAGTGGGAGCACTGGACAACCAAACCCGCCTGGCACGCGTACTCGTTCGTGTTCCCGATCCGTTAGCGTATGAAATGCCGGAAGATAATAACCAAAAATTAATTATCGGTTCTTTTGTCGAGGCTCAAATTGAAGGGAAAACAGTCCAGAATGTTGCCCGTGTAGACCGCGATTATATCCGGAACAACAATACTGTGTGGGTTATGGAAGACGGAAAACTAGTTATTAAGGATGTCTCTATTGTGCTAACGGATGTCGAACATGCATATATAGGCAGTGGTATTGAAGACAATGCAAAAGTGGTTACCACCAATTTAAGCACGGTAGCAACGGGAATCCCATTACGTACAGAAACCGATTCTACACAAACCACCGAAAACAAACAAGAGGCAAAAGAGTAATGGCCGAAAATAAGGAACATAGCGAAACTCGAAAAGAAGGCGCCATTGCATATATGGCACGTAATTCCATTGCTACCAATCTTTTAATGATTGTGCTTATTGGTGCCGGCATTTGGACCATGTTCAATATTCAAAAAGAGGTTTTTCCACAATTTCAATTAGACTTTGTAGAAGTGAACGTGGTATATCCCGGAGCCGCTCCCGAAGAGGTTGAACAAGGAATATTACTTCCAGTGGAAGAGGCTGTTCGCGGGATTCAAGGTATTAAAGAAATTACTTCAACCGCTGAAGAAGGTTCGGGAAGTATTTTAATAGAATTGATTGCAGGAAGCGACCGGATGAAAGTGTTTCAGGATATCGATCAGGCCGTAAACCGCATCCGTACTTTCCCCGATGATATTGAACAGCCAGAAGTTGCCTTGCAGGACCAACAGCGTGACGTTATGCAAATAGCCTTGTATGGCGATATTGATTTCTGGAACTTACGGAAATTGGCCGAACGCCTTCGAAACCGCTTTCTGAGCAATCCAAATATTACTCAGGTAGAATTGGGGTATGTGCCCGAATATGAAACCCGTGTGGAAATATCGAGACATAACCTTCAACAATACCAACTTACATTAGGGCAAGTAGCCAATATCATTGCCAATAGTAGCGAAGATGTGCCCGCCGGGGCCGTAGAAACACAATCGGGTGAAATCCTGTTGCGGATGCAGGAACGCAAACAATGGGCAAAAGAATTTGGAGATATTACAATTATCTCTTCCGGGTCGGGGGCACAGGTAAAATTATCAGATATTGCCACGATTACCGATGGTTTTGAAGAAACCGGATTTCATGGTCAGTTCAACCAAACAGCTTCTATCGACTTGGAAATATTCCGCGTAGGCGACCAATCTCCTTTGGATATTGAAAAAACGGTATTGCAGATCATGAAAGAGTTTCAATTACCGCCAGGGGTAAAATACCGCATCGACTCCAATCGTGCCGAAGATTACAGGGAACGGCTTTCCCTGCTCACCGAAAACGGCATTATGGCCATTTTTATCGTGTTAATCATCTTGGGGCTCTTTTTGGAATACCGGCTTGCCTTTTGGGTAATGATAGGAATGACGGTTTCCTTTATTGGCGGAATGCTATTTTTACCTCTCATCGGTGTGAGTATCAACATGATATCCATGTTTGGATTCCTTGTTGTTCTGGGGATTGTTGTAGACGATGCAATCGTGGTCGGGGAAAATGTATATGAGTACAGGCAACGTGGGTTAAGCCCCATTCAAGCGGCCATTGAAGGCACCAAAGATGTATCAAAACCCGTTATTTTTAGTATCATTACTACTATTATAGCTTTTGTTCCCTTGCTCTTCATGCCCGGCGAAACAGGAAAATTTTGGTGGCCATTACCGGCGGTGGTAATTGTAATCCTGGCAGTTTCTTTGGTAGAAGCGTTATTTATACTTCCCTCCCACTTGGCACATCTTAAAAAGAAAAAGAAAAAAGGATGGCTGTTGAAACTGGAAAACTGGCAGGAAAAATTTGCCAATGGATTCAATACGATAATAGATAAGTATTACCGGCCATTTCTAGATAAATGTTTAAAATTTAGGTATATTACATTGTGTATTGCCGTTGCAATCCTCATCATGGTTGGCGGTTATGGATATAGCGACCATATGGGAATGATCATGATGCCCGAAGTAGCTGCCGATGAAATTGAAGCCGGGGTACGATTGCCCGTAGGGACCACGCCAGACCAAGCCGAAGCCGTGGCCGAAGAAATTACCGCGGCCACCCAACGCATGTTTGATGAACATAATTTATACGAAGTTGCCGAAGGGATAAAAACCAATGTTCGCGGCCAGAATTTTATCGATGTGGAAATTGTTATGCTCCCCCCCGACCAAAGAGACATGACAGCCGGACAAGTTATTGAGTTGTGGCGTGACAATATTGGCGACATTACCGGGGTAGACCAAATTACTTTTGAGGCAGAACGTGGCCCAGGTGGAGCACAACAAGCCATTAGCGTTGATCTGAGCCATGTTGAAATAGATGTTCTGGAACGTGCCAGTCAGGCTTTTGTGGAACAAATGAAGGCATTTGAAAATACCCGGGACGTAAGCGATAATTACAATAAGGGAAAACTACAATACGATTTTAAACTGCTACCCACTGGAAGAAATTTAGGGTTAACATCTTCGGAAGTAGGACGCCAGGTTCGAAACGCCTTTTTTGGTGCCTTATCAATGCGGCAATTGCGTACCATAAACGAAGTAGAAATACGGGTAAAGCTCCCTATTGAAGAACGTAAGGACATTCAGCATCTGGAAAACCTGCTCATCCGTACACAAGATAGCATCGAAGTTCCTTTGCTTGATATTGTTGAAGTAACTCAAAAAGAAGCGTTTACAAGTATTAACCGAAGGGACGGAAAACGGGTTGTAACCGTAGGGATGGATACCGAGCCCGCCAATAGCGTTGGAAGGGTAATGGCCCGCATAAACAGCGAAGTATTGCCACAATTACGTGCTGATTACCCCGGACTTACATGGTCTTTTGAAGGAAGCCAGGCAGACATGCGGGAATCTACAAATACATTGCGCAGCGGCTTTATTATTGCCATGATGCTTATCTATGCGCTTTTGGCCGTAGCTTTTAGCAGCTATATACAGCCTTTGGTGGTCATGATGGCTATTCCATTTGGTATCGTTGGCGCTGTAATCGGGCACATTTTATTGGGCTACGACCTTTCTTTGGTGAGCTTAATGGGCGTTATTGCACTTTCGGGCGTGGTGGTAAACGATTCGTTGATTATGATTGATTATGCAAACATACAACGAAAAAAAGGCAATTCTATTTATGAATCCATACACGAAGCCGGACTTCGTAGGTTTCGGCCCATCATGTTGACCACCTTAACAACATTTGGCGGCCTAACGCCCATCATCCTGGAAACTTCCAGTCAGGCTTTTTACCTTATCCCTATGGCTATATCGTTGGGTTTTGGAATTATTTTTGCGACTTCCATTATTTTGGTTATTGTTCCTTGCTTGTACCTAATCCTTGAAGACCTTCGGTTGATGTACCTAAAAGGAAGGACCGTCCGGCATGATAAATCGGTTTTAGAATGAATGAAGAATGGACTTCCGCAGAAATTTATTCAGTATATCTTAAAGGAAATTGACAAAAAAAGTAGCTGTCTAAAAAGCTGTAAGTCCTGATGTCATGCTGAGCCTGTCGAAGCATAATTCGCTGAATGTCAACAAGTCTTCGACAAGCTCAGACTGACAAAACAAGTTTAAATAGGGCTTTTTGGACAGCCTCTTTCAGATTATTATGTTATAGGTATTTATTGCCGAGTTTGAATTACATGGCCCCCCACTCTTCCAAGGATTTTTGGTTGAGTTTTACATAATCTTGGTTCCCTGCCTTTTCGGCAGCGGCCATCGATTGTTTTGCAGTTTCAATAGCTCCTTTTGTATCTCCGCTTTTAGCTTGGATAAGCGATTTTTGCCTTAACATCCAAAAAGGCGGTTCTTTTTGCATGGACACCGCTTTATCTATCCATTCTTCGGCTTTGTCCAAGTCTTTGTCTTCTTGTAAATAATATACCGCTGCTGCATAATAATCGCCTGCGTTTGGTCCGTTCATCACCTTTTCTATGTTTGCCTGTGTTTTTTCAACCGTAGGCACTTCAAAAGGAACGGACACATATGTTTTCTCCCAGAAAATTCCAAAGCTGGCTCCGTTATTGGTAAGGTTATCTACATCAATAGTAAAAGTTTCAACATCAAAAGGCAATTCATAAGCTTCAGCCGAAACTTTGGCCACTACTTTGCTCTCATCCCACTTTTCGGGATTTCCCCAATTATTGGTATCGTTATAAAAATACACTTCCCAATTGTCTTGCCCGGGTTTGGTATACAATGCATAACTCCCTTTTTTCAATTGAGTTCCGCCAACCTTAACATCATCGCTAAATGTAATTATGGTATTTTGGTTTGCGCCAGTTCTCCACACTTGTCCGTAAGGAACCAGATCGCCAAAAACAACCCTTTCTCGCATTGAAGGGCGTGAATATTCTACGGTTACGTCTGTCAAACCTACTTTTTGCTCTAATTTGGATTTCGGACTTGGTTGCGGGGTTTGTATCTGGGCTTCAGCTAAATAAGATACAAATGCAACACATACAGCTAAAATTAATCTTTTCATTTGGTTGATTATTTAATTAGTTAGATGCTAACGAATTTACGCATAAGATAATTTTCAATTGTTAACAAAACCTTAAAAAGGATTTTTCTAAATAATTATTTTGTTTAATATATGTGTAGTTTTTTTAAACAAAATAGTATTTTTATATATAAAAAAGTAAAGTGAAAGCACATTACAACATATTCTGGTTCCGCAGGGATTTAAGGCTGAATGATAACAAGGCGCTGTTTGAAGCACTAAAAAGCGGATACCCCGTTATTCCCATATTTATTTTTGACCCCCATATTCTAACTGAATTACCCAAAAACGACGCGCGGGTAAGCTTTATCTTTAAAAAAGTGCAAGAAATAAGGTCTATGCTCCAAAAAGATTGTAATAGTTCGCTGGCTTTATTTTATGGCGACCCAAAGGAAGTTTTTAAAAGTTTAATTGATACTTACTCTATAAATACCGTATATACCAATCAAGATTATGAGCCTTATGCCCAAAAAAGGGATCAAGAACTACATAATCTCTTGAAGTCTTATAAGATTGATTTTAAAACATTTAAAGATCAGGTGATTTTTGAAAAAGACGAAGTCGTGAAAGATGATGGCACTCCCTATGTAGTTTACACCCCGTACATGAAAAAATGGAAAACCTTGTTCGGAGCAACAAAAATAAAAACATATGATGCTACTGCTCATGCCGATAATTTTATAAAAAACTTGAGGCTGCCTCAATTGAGTATAAGCGATATAGGTTTTACAACTTCTATAATTGAAGTGAAAAATTACGATTTGTCTCCTGAAACGCTGGATGCATATAAAAAAACAAGAGATTTTCCAGCCCAAAAGGGAACGACCAATCTTAGTCCCCATTTACGGTTTGGAACCATTGGCATACGAACAGTTGTTCTGCATGCTGTTAAAGCCAAGAATGAGGTCTTTTTGAACGAATTGATTTGGCGTGAGTTTTTTATGCAGGTGCTATGGCATTTTCCCGAAACGGTACATAACAGCTTTAAAAAGAAATACGATCGCATTAAATGGAGAAACAACGAAACCGAATTTAAAAAATGGTGCGAAGGGAATACAGGTTACCCTCTGGTTGATGCCGGCATGCGTCAATTAAACAAAACCGGGTACATGCATAACCGCGTGCGTATGGCGGCGGCCAGCTTTTTATGCAAGCATTTGTTAATAGACTGGCGTTGGGGAGAGGCTTATTTTGCTGAAAAGCTATTGGACTACGATATGTCCAGCAATGTTGGTAACTGGCAATGGGCAGCCGGAAGCGGTGTTGATGCGGCTCCATACTTTAGGATTTTTAACCCCACTACACAAATAAAAAAGTTTGATAAAGATTTAAAATATATAAAAAAATGGGTGGAAGATTATGATGAGCTCACCTACCCAAACCCTATTGTAGATCATAAAGAAGCCCGGGAACGTTGTTTAAGGGTTTATAAAAAGGCTGTTGCTTTATAATTCAATAGATATTTTAACTTTTCCGCCAAGGCCTTTATCAAAAAAACAAAAAACCACGCCATTGGCGTGGTTTTAATTTTTAAATAATCTGGAAATTATTTTTTTCCTTCCATTTTATCTTTCAATGCTTGAAGCTCTGCATTTGCATCACCAAGCGTAGTTTTCTCTGCTTGGTTGCTACGTTTGGCAGCAGCTTTAACATTTTTCTCTTCTTCTTCCTTGAAGATAGCTGTGTGAGAAGCAACAACTCTTTTGAACTCTTTATTGAACTCAATGATTTTGAAATCGGCTGATTCTCCTTTTTTCAATTTCTTACCATCTTCTTTTTCTAAGTGACGTGAAGGTACAAATGCAACGATATCTTCGTTGAAATCAATTGTAGCGCCTTTGTCGACAATCTCAGAAATCTCAGCGGTGTGAACCGTACCTTCGGCAAATTCTGCTTCGTATTTATCCCAAGGGTTTTCTGTAGTTTGCTTGTGTCCAAGGCTCAATTTACGCCCTTCTACATCCAATTCAAGAACTTCAACTTCTAGTTTGTCTCCAACGTTTACAAACTCGGATGGGTGCTTGATTTTCTTGGTCCAAGAAAGATCGGAAATGTAAATTAATCCATCAATTCCTTCTTCCAATTCAACAAATACTCCAAAGTTAGTAAAGTTACGTACAATACCTGTGTGCTTAGAACCTACAGGATATTTAGAAGTGATATCTGTCCATGGGTCTGGTGTTAATTGCTTGATACCAAGCGACATTTTACGCTCTTCTCTATCTAATGTAAGAACAACAGCTTCTACTTCGTCTCCAACGTTTACGAAATCTTGAGCAGAACGTAAGTGTGTAGACCAAGACATTTCAGAAACGTGGATTAGTCCTTCAACACCGTCGGCTACTTCAATAAACGCTCCGTAATCTGCAATAACAACTACTTTGCCTTTAACTTTATCTCCAACTTTTACTTCTTCGCCAAGAGCTTCCCATGGGTGTTTCTGTAATTGCTTAAGACCTAATTGAATTCTAGACTTGTTATCGTCAAAGTCGAGGATTACAACGTTTAATTTCTGATCTAGTTCAACAACCTCGTTCGGGTGGTTGATACGCGACCAAGAAAGGTCTGTAATATGGATAAGCCCATCTACGCCGCCAAGGTCGATGAATACCCCGTAAGAAGTAATGTTCTTAACGGTACCTTCAAGTACTTGACCTTTTTCAAGCTGCCCGATGATTTCTTTTTTCTGTTCTTCGATATCGGCCTCGATAAGTGCTTTGTGAGAAACAACAACGTTTTTGAATTCGTGGTTGATTTTTACCACTTTAAATTCCATTGTTTTACCAACGTACGCATCGTAATCGCGGATAGGTTTCACATCAATTTGAGAACCTGGCAAGAACGCCTCGATACCAAATACGTCAACGATCATACCTCCTTTAGTTCTGCACTTAACAAAACCATTAACGATTTCACCTTTATCGTGAGCTGCATTAACTCTATCCCAAGCCTTGATAGTTCTGGCTTTACGGTGAGATAATACCAATTGACCTGTTTTATCTTCGCGTACGTCGATTAAAACTTCAACTTTGTCCCCTACTTTTAGGTTAGGGTTGTAACGAAACTCGTTTAAAGAGATAACACCTTCAGATTTAGCATTGATGTCGATAATCGCTTCTCTATCTGTTAAATGAATCACAGTTCCTTCTACAACTTCCTCATCTGCTGTGTCAACAAAGTTCTCTTCAACTAAGTTTTCGAATTCTTTTAATTTTTCGTCTTCAACTTGGTCAATTCCTTCTTCGTAATTGTGCCAGTTAAAGTTTTTAAGAAACTCATCTTTAGAAATTGTTTCTTTTACTTCAGTTTTAGCTTCAGCAGATTTTGTTTCTGCTACTTGCTCTTTTTGTGTTTCTTTAGTTTCAGCCATGTGCTGATATAAAATTTGTATTCTGTGTTAAATCAAGAGGTTAGCAATAATTAACATCAGAAGGTGTTGATATAAATATTTAGTTTTCTTCCCTTTTTCCTCTTGGTTTTGCTAAAAAGGAGTGCAAATTTACAACTATAATATTTGATTTACAAACAATTAGAAGGAATTTGTGGTTTCTGTTCATGGTTCCATGCACAAAGTTGATTGTTAACTGTTAATGAACTGGTTGTTATGTTGTTACGTTGATGATTGTTTGTGTGCTAATAATAATCCACAGTTCTTATTCAAAGACAAGTCACTTCGACAAAGGAGAATCGCCTGAGCATTGAACCCTGCACCCTGCACTCTACACTAAACCTAAAAACCTTCCCTCATTAACTTATTAACTCATTATATTATGTGACTTCCCCCTACGCTCGAAGTGACTGTAATGGTTAACTGTTAATTGTTAATAGTCAAGTCCACTGGTAACAGCATAGCTCCGTAACAACATAACAGCATGAAAATGAACCTGAAACCTTGCTCTTTGGTCTTTGTTAGGTGAATTTGAACTCTGCACCCTGCACTCTACACTAAACCTAAAAATCTTCCTCATTAACTTATTGACTCATTATATTATGTGACTTCCCCCTACGCTCGAAGTGACTGCGATAATTAATGGTAGATTGTTAATAGGCCAACAAATGCGAACAACGAGTAACTATCAACAACATGACAGTGTAGCTTCGTAACATTGTAACAGCATAGCCCCGTAACAACATAAAATTAGTATATTGCCCTTTCTAACAATTTTAATATTTATGAAATCGGTATTCTTTACACTTTTTTTCAGCCTTATATACTTGGGCGCATCGGGACAGGATTTAAAACAATATTTAATCAATCCTCCGCAAAAAATTGAAATTGTTGATACCTGCAACTCCTTTTCTTTCCAAAATGCGGCATATATCAACAATATTGTTACTTTTTTAAATACCCAAGATTTTAATGGGGAATTAAAACTGTTTCCTACACCAAACACGCCAAAGGCCGACATTGTTTTAAAAATCGACTCCACTTCCCTAAAACCACAGGGATATTCCATAAAAATAGCACCCAGTACCATTGAGTTAATTGGTCATGACCCCGCGGGGCTGTTTTATGCCAAGCAAACCCTGCTTCAAATATTATTGTATGCCATTACCGAAAACAAAGCCGTACCGTGCTTGAAAATAACAGATTGGCCCAATTTTGAAAGACGTGGCGTTATGCTGGATGTAAGCCGTGACAAGGTACCTACTATGGAAACCATGTACCAATTAATAGACAAGTTTTCGTCTTGGAAGCTCAACGAACTCCAACTGTACATAGAACATACCTTTGCATACAAAAA
The DNA here is from genome assembly GCF_037029175.1 of Galbibacter sp. PAP.153. Lineage (NCBI taxonomy): Bacteria > Pseudomonadati > Bacteroidota > Flavobacteriia > Flavobacteriales > Flavobacteriaceae > Galbibacter > Galbibacter sp. PAP.153. The sequence goes on from NZ_JAZEUN010000007.1 coordinate 49,652, forward strand.
CCATGAAGAAGTATGGAAAAATGCAAGTCCGTTCACGCCAGAGCAAATTAAGGAGCTAGATGCCTATTGCAAAAAAAAATATATAGACTTAGTGCCCAATCAGAATTCTTTTGGGCATATGGAAAATTGGTTGAAATATGATACTTACTTAGATTTAGCCGAATGCCCTACCGACTGCAAGACCATTTGGGGAAACCGAAAGCGAACAAGTTTGAACCCTGTAGATCCAAGGTCGTTTGAATTGATGAAAAGCCTGTATGAAGAATTATTGCCCAATTTTTCGAGCAACTATTTCAATATAGGCGGGGACGAAACCGTTGAATTATGTTTGGGAAAGTCTAAAGAAGCATGCGAAAAAATTGGCAAGGGCGAAGTTTATCTGGAATACCTGAAAAAACTAAACAACGAGGTGAACAGGCAAGGTTATGAAGCCCAATTTTGGGGCGATATTATTTTAAACCATCCCGAATTAATTGATGAATTGCCTAAAAACATGACTGCTTTGGTTTGGGGATATAGTGCCTCCTACCCTTTTGACGAAAATTTGCCAAAATTTAAAAATGCAGGCATCGATTTTTATGTATGCCCCGGAACTTCCACATGGCGCTCGGAAATTGGAAGGAACGACAATGCTTTTGAAAACCTAAAAAATGCGGCCGTCCAAGGCCAAAAAAACAATGCCAAGGGATATTTAAATACCAATTGGGGCGATTATGGACATTTTCAGCCACTTTCGGTTACTTATGCGCCCTTACTGGTTGGCGCTGCCTATTCTTGGAATTATACCGATGATACACTGGGCAACCTGGAATTTCAACTAAACCATTATATATTTAAGGATGCCACCGGAAATACAGGGAAAGCTATTTTAAAACTTGGAGATGCCTATTTAAAGGCCAATATTCCCAACGGAAATGCAAATGCCTTTCATTTAATGTTAAGAAGGTACATGTGGACCATGAAAGGGCATTACCAGACAAAACACCTTACTATTCAGGGCTTGGAAGCTGCCGAAAAGGAAATTAACGATGCCTTGGATATATTGCACCAAGGAAAACCAACCGCCCCAGATGCCGATATTATCCTAAAGGAAACCGAACAGGCTGCCAACCTGGCCAAGCACGGTATCCATTTGGGTATTGCAAGGCTAAAGGCCAATGGTTATGCTACTGAAAACATTCCACAAAATGAAAAAGATTCCCTTATTAACGAACTTCAGCCTTTAATTGATAAACATCAGGAATATTGGCTGTTGAGGAACCGTATTGGTGGACTGGAAGATTCCACATCCAAACTACACGATTTATTGGAGTATTATAAAAAATAAGGCATCGGAAGTATTTGTGTTTTAGTAATTAGACGCTGCTATTTTTTATAGATATATCAGAAATTAACAGCATTTCATCAAAAATATTCTCGTTTTATAGGGAGTGATACAGAAAGTATTTATTTTAGGGCATTGAAACGTGAGTGGTTTGTAAGGTTTTTACTGACTTTGCAGACCATTTGCCTTAAAATGTAATTAATTATAAACCAACAAAAAATGGCAAAAAAACCTAAAAAATGTATCACGCCAAAAAAGGCACAAAAATTAGAGGAGAAGTTTGCTAAAACTATCCGGAAAGCTTTGAAAAAAGAGTTTGGCAAAGATTTTTCATGCGAATTCTGGTGGTCTGTAGACGAATTGGAAGAATACATCAAGTATTTTAAAGAAGAAGCAAAGCAAAAAGGATATACCGACCTTGGCCTGCGTTTTTCCCTTGGCATGTATGAAGACGACGAAAAAGACGGCGATATTTCCGGTTTTATAAAACCAACGGGGACTAAAGCAGAAACCGCTTCGCTAAAAAGTGCAGCCGCCGAACCCATAATGATCCAAGATGTCGATTCTTATAACGATGGTTATAACGACTGGCCACCGCCAAAAGGCTAAAAAAAATGTATGCAGTTTACTAGAACTTTTATCCCGGCAATAATTATTTTAACAACAATTATTGCACTTATTACTTACAAGAAATACCGACATACCCCCAATCGGTATTTTTTGTATTTACTTTTAGCCACTATAATTACCGAATTAATAGGCTCTTTTATTGTATACTGCTATTATTATCCGCAATCGGGGACAACAATTTTTGCAAAAAGCATATTTCCGGACAGGTTATTTGAAAGAAACAGTTGGATTTATAACATATTCAGGATACTAACTTTTTATTTTTATTTGTTCTTTTTCAAGGAATTGGTCAAAAGAAAAAAGCACCAAACCATTATCTACCTTTTATTTATAGTGTACAGTTTTTTAGTAGTTTTGGATTTATGGTTGAACAAAACCGACTTTTTCACCAGAAACTTGATGATAATACGCATATCGGGGACCATCGCTATATTAATCGCCACTATTTTATATTTTACAGAGGTCTTTAATTCCAATAAAATTTTAAAAATCTATAAAGAACTTTCCTTTTGGTTGGTGGCCGGCTCCCTTTTTTATTATTTGCTTACCATCCCTATCATGATGTTTACAAAGATATTTTACAACTATCAAGGAATCTATTTAAGCATCTTATTGTTCTCAAATTTTATACTTTACGGTAGTTTTATAACGGGTTTTATAATAAATGCCAGAGAAATCAAGCATGGTTAATCTAGCCGTTAAGCACCATAAACAACAAAAGCATTCCATTTAAATTTAAAAAAGGGGAAAATAGCCCTTTTAATAATGGCGAGTTCAATTAAATTTGTAAAGACCCTATTAATTTTAGATTAACCTTATGTAGCGCTTTTGTACCTTTTTAGAAATTACAGCGCTCTTTTATTTATATGGAAAACGAAAAAGAAATTATAAGTCTTATTGTATATGTAAGTGTTCTTATAGTAATTCTTATTGTATTTGTTGTAAGCTTTTTCTTGGCATACCAACGCCGAAAAACACAACTTTTAATAGAAAAAGCCGAAGAACGCCAAAAATTCGAGCAAGAGCTAGCAAAGGCGCAAACGGAAATACAGGAACAGACTTTTAAAAATATTAGTTGGGAACTGCACGACAATATCGGGCAACTGCTCTCTGTAGCCAAAATGCAGCTTAATATGTTAAAAACAGACGTTCCCGACGAACAAAAAAAATCTTTTGAAGAAGCCTCTAATGTGTTGGGGCAAGGACTTAAGGAGCTCAGGCAGCTCTCTCATGCATTGAATACCGACTTTGTTTCGAATATCGGTCTTCAGGAATCGCTGGAAAATGAAATAAACAGGTTTAAACGACTCAATTTTTTACGTATTGAGTACGATGTTGAAGGAATTCCTTATGATATTAACAAGAAAGACGAAATCATTATCTTTAGGATTTTTCAGGAATGCTTTTCGAACGTTGTAAAATATTCTAAAGCTTCACTTCTTACCATAATTGTAAAATATTTATCGCATGAACTGTATGTAAATGCAACCGATAACGGAATCGGTTTTGATATTGAAGCTGAAAAAAAGGGCACGGGCCTGCTAAACATGCGGAAACGGGCCGAATTGATAGGCGCAAATTTTTCAATTAAAACTGGAAAAAATGAAGGAGTTTCAGTAACTTTGAAGTATCCAACGAAGCCCACCAAAAATGAAAAAGTATAGTATTGCAGTTGTAGACGATCATTCTTTATTTGCCAAATCGCTAACTTCCCTGATTGATTCATTTAATGAATATCATGTAACCCTTCATGCTACGAACGGTCAAAAATTCATTGAAGCATTGAATGAAAACGATATGCCCGATATTGTATTATTAGACATCAATATGCCAATAATGAACGGCATAGAAACCATGGAATGGCTAAAAGAAAACCATCCCACACAAAAAGCCATTGCCCTTTCCATGGACGATAGCGAAGAAACCATTATTAAAATGTTGCGCCTTGGTGCCAAAGGCTATCTGCTAAAAGATATTCATCCCGAAATTTTTGAAAATGCCCTGAACGATGTTATTGAAAAAGGTTTTTATTATTCCGACAGGATTACAAACAAGCTACTCGATACCATTGATAAAAAGCAAAACGACGATCATGGCATTCAACTAAAAGACAGGGAAATAGAGTTTTTAAAGTTGGCCTGTACAGAAATGACCTATAAAGAAATTGCTGCCGAAATGTTCCTGTCGCCCAAGACCATTGATGGATATAGGGAAAGCCTATTCGAAAAACTTGACGTAAGAAGCCGCATAGGCCTTGTACTGTATGGCATTAAAAACAAATACATCGAGATGTAACCTCTTTCTCCCTAAGAGGTTTTTACCGTTTTATACGAGATTTACTTGGCAGTACAAAAAGCGTTTATTTCTATTTTATAAAGTAACCATTCGGCTGTTTCATTGGGAAGCCCGGTGGTTCCCTGTAACTTTAAACCAAGTTTTTCGATAAGTTTTTGCGACGAAATATTGTCTTTTTTGGTTATGGCCTTTTTTTCTTTCAGTTTAAAATCTTCAAAAGCAGCCTGCAACAATCTTTTGGATGCTTCAAATGCATATCCCTTTTTTCTGTATTCGGGCAAAAAGGCAAAACCTATGTCAATCCCTTCTACCCCTTCCCGATCGTATAGGCCTACGCTCCCCATTTTTCTTTGGTCCGATTTTCTAATAACGGTATAATTGGAATAGCCTAATTCTTTAAGCTGGGGAAGCATGCTGTTTTCAATATAAGCAACAGCTGCTTTAATAGATTCTACCTTTCTATCGCCTATATATCGAATCCAATGTGTGGTATTAAACAATTTGTACACCAAATCGGCATCGTTTGTGGTAGTTGGTTTTATTAAAAGCCTATCGGTCTCGAGTGTTTTGTAATCGTTCATTTTTTTCTGTGGAATTGCTCTATTTATGGAAATTATAGATAAGGCAGCCTATTTTATTTCCTTGTAATTCTCCAGCCCGGATTTAAGCCATTCGTAATAAGTTACGGCATCTGTATATTGTTGTGGGGGATTAAGCAATTCAAAGCTTGGCGACATTAAAATATAATAAGGTTGCGAAGCCGTTCTAAAGTTAATGGTTTGAAAGGTGGCCCATTTATCCCCGATGGTTTTTATTTCCTTTACGCGGCCATTTTCTGTTTTAAAATTGAACTGTTCATCTTCCGATAGGTTTTTTCGGTCGTCCACATATAAAGAAATAAGCACATAATTTTCGTTCAATAACGAAAAAATCTCGGGTTCACTCCATACATTTTCTTCCATTTTACGGCAATTTACGCATGCCCAACCCGTAAAATCCAACAAAATGGGCTTGTTGTGCTCTTGGGCATAGGCCAGGCCTTCTTCAAAATCCTTAAAACAAGTAAGCCCCAATGGGCAATTGCTTTCCTGTGGATAAATGCTATAAAAAACGGGAGGCGGAAAACCACTGAGCATTTTTAAATTGGATTCTTTGGACTTTTGCAGCCCGGGAACCAAATAAATAATAAAGCAAACAATGGCAATTCCAAAAATAGCCCTGTAAAAACTTAGTTTTTTCTTGGGGCCATCATGCGGAAAACGGATAAGTCCGAACACATACAAGGCCATGGCCACAAAAATAACAATCCATATCCCGATAAATACTTCCCTTTTGAGTATTCCCCAATGCTCTACCATATCGGCATTTGATAAAAACTTAAATGCCAGCGCTAACTCCAAAAAGCCAAGTATTACCTTGGTAGTATTCATCCAACCGCCGGATTTGGGCAACGACTTCAACATATTTGGGAATAGTGCAAACAGTGCGAACGGTAATGCCAAGGCAACACCAAAGCCAGTCATACCAACTGTTAACTGGGTAGCACCGCCATCGTTGGAAAGCGAGCCTGCCAACAACGAGCCCAGAATGGGACCCGTACACGAAAAAGATACAATGGCCAATGTTAATGCCATGAAAAATATGCCAACAATCCCTCCGGAACCCGATGCTGAATCCATTTTATTTCCCCAAGACGAAGGCAAGGTAAGTTCGTAAAATCCAAAGAACGAAAAGGCAAAAAAGATAAAAATGATAAAGAAAATTACATTGAGCCATACATTTGTTGAAATGTTATTTAAAATTTCAGGGGCGATGGAATCTAAAAAGTGAAAGGGAATGCTCAAAGCCATGTAAATCCCAATGATAAATACGCCATAAAGCACCGCATTGGATATTCCTTTTCTTTTATTTCCCGACTGCTTGGTAAAAAACGAAACCGTAAGCGGTATCATTGGGAACACACAAGGTGTAAGCAATGCTATAAGTCCGCCTAAAAACCCAAGTATGAACAAACTGGTAAGATCTTTTTCCTGCCCAGAGCTATCACCCTGCTCGTAATTTAAAAGGTCTTTGTTTTTTATGGGCAGTTCCAAATTTTCGATTAAATTAATGCTCTGGCCGTCTACTTCCTTATTAAAAGAAACTTTGTTCCCGTCAAGGGAAAAACCTAAATCGGCATCCCTAAAAATACAACGTTCGTCATCGCAGGCCTGATATTGTACCAGCCCAATAACCGAAGGCGTTTCGGGGTTTATAAGCCTTATACGCTGTTTAAATGTGGCATTATTGGCAAAATAGGCCAATTCCATTTCAAAAATTTTATCAAACTCAGTTACGGGCTCGCCCTCCTCTATGCCGCCCACCAATTCAATGTCCTTGCCTACATTTTGAAAAGTAAACTCGGTTGGAATAATTGCTGCTTCCTCGCCAAGCGGCTGATTTTGTGCATATAAATGCCAATGCTCGATAATTTCTGCATTGATTATTAAGTTGTATTCTGTTTCAGATATTTTTTCTACGGAAGTACTCCATTTTACCGGTTCCTGTGCCTGTAAAAAAGTAGTCAATAAAAGTATAAAACCAATTAGTAAATTACGCATCAACGCTTTCAATTTTAATTATTTGCTTCGTTTTTTCGGTTACTTTATATCGGTTATCGGCCCTATGGCCAATAACCCAAATAATTTCATTGTTATTATTGCAAAGCAACCATTGTTGTTCTTTATCTGGAAGCGAGAATTTTTCGTCTTTAAAGTATTTACTTATTTTCTTCTTCCCTTGCATTCCAAAGGGGTAAAAATAGTCACCATTTTTCCATTTCCTGAGTTTTAGGGGAAACTTTAACTTTTCTTTATCAACATAGACTGTACAAGGGTTCGACGTGTTTACATGGTCTACTAAATCTATAGACAAATTGATAGGTGTTGTTAACCGGCTATTTTCTTCATAGATACAACATATTTCCTCTTTATTTTGAAAATCAACAGGAGTTATAATGATGGAATCCCGGTCTTTTACCAGTCTATGGGTTTCAGAAAGAAGCTGTTTTCCGCTTTGCGATTGCAAAATATCTTCAATTTCGTTAGGTTCGGTAAAACCATAATCGGCAAAGAGGTAAAATAGATATGTTAGCCTTGGGGAAAGGCTTTTTAATTTATCGATTTCAATAATGATTTTATCATTATCTTCAATAAAAATATCCGATCGTAATTTTACGATGTTGTTTTCTATCAATATGGCATCCCCTTTTAGGTTTTCAACGGTGCGTTTAAAGTTATTTAGCAATGCAGGATTTATCTCTTTTAACTTCGGAATAATATCGTGCCTCAATTTGTTGCGTAAATATTTTGTTTCGGCATTACTGCTATCTTCCCGCCAAAGTATGTTGCTATGAATTGCAAACTCTTGGATTTCTTCGCGCGAAAATAACAACAAGGGTCGCACAATATAGTTGTTAACTTCTGGAATGCCCGTTAAGCCCTGCAAACCCGTTCCCCGTGACAAGTTTATTAAAAACGTTTCAAGGCTATCGTCGGCATGATGTGCCGTGCATAGATAATCAAAATTTAAAATGCCCTTTTGTTCCTCGAACCATTTGTACCGCAAATCCCTTGCGGCAATCTGTGTTGATGTTTTGTATTTTTCAACATACGCATTGGTATCAAAACGTACACTGTAAAAAGGAATCCCGTATTTTTTTGCTTGTTTCTGAATAAATTGCTCATCGGCATCACTTACGGCACCGCGTAACTGAAAATTACAATGCAGCACACAAACATCCATTTTTAATTGATGGAACAAATACAATAAAACCATGCTGTCTATTCCACCGCTCACGGCAACTGCAATACGAGATGAAGCCAAAAAAGACAAATGCCCGTTTATATGATGATGGAATTTTTCTAACATATCACAAAAGTAGTTAAAGACATTTTTAAATGAATATGTTTTGATTTTTTATTGTAAGAGGGATGATATTTAAATTATAAAAATAAATACTTTGTAGCAAAAAAAATGCTATTGACTTACCCTTTCACCATATAATTGACCGTCCAACCATTCAATAACGGTTTTATAGACATCTTCTTTTTCCAGGTCGTTGTGCAATTCGTGGTAGCCTCCTTTGTATAGTTTTAGGGTAACAAAATCTGATTGTTTTGCAAAAGCCTTGCTTGCCCAATGACTTGTAATGTAATCTCCTGTTCCATGAAGCAATAATATTGGTTTCTCAATCGCTTTGGCATTGTTAAGCACCCATTCGCCCCATTTTATAAAAGGAAAGGTAAAATTTGGACTTATGCGATCGTGCACCAAAGGGTCTTCTTTATATTTTTCAATTTCCCGCTCATCCCTTGATATGTATTTGGGCTCAATCCCGCTGGGCATTGTTACAAAAGGAAGTATGTAATAAAAAATTTTGCCCATATTTATTTTCCAACTGGGTGGATCGAATGCCATACGCAAAAACGGACTTGTAACAATAATACCCTCAATTTTGGGGTTACGCTGCATAACATAGTTTAACACCACATTTCCGCCCATGCTATGCCCGTATAAATATACCGGGAGCCCAGGAAACACTTCTTCTTTTTTTTCAAACACGGCTTCAACACTGTCCAAAACAGCTTTATAACTTGGGCAATGTCCACGTTTTCCTTCACTATGGCCATGACCAAAATGGTCGAAACTAAAAACGGCATATCCTGCATGAACCAATTCCGGGATTAAAGAACTTGTGTACCTCCCACTGTGCTCGCCCATGCCATGCACTAATATTACTGCTGATTTTGGTGATTCCCTATGCCAATATTGGCCAAACAAGCGTTTATTTCGACAATAAAAATGATAACCTTGGTATTCCATAAATGGATTTGGGGTAATGGTTAGTTACCCCTAAAATCGTAAATTGTAATGAAATACGCTATTTTTTATTAGAATTATTTAAAATACTGTTACAATAGCTAATTAAAAACCCGCAAGTTTTTTAAAAAACTTGCGGGTTTTGGTTTATGAGGTTTTATTTTTTTAAAGGATGCGCTTTTACACCTTCTTTGGTAATCTTAACGGGAAGTATGTGTCCGTTTTCATCAAACTCCATGATTTCAATACAGGTTTCGCGGGAATCCCTTCCTTTTTCAGACATTGGACGTCTGTGATAAACAATGTAATACGTGTCGGCGTCCGGAACTTTAATTACAGAATGGTGTCCAGCCCCATTGGCAATTTCTGGATCTTGTTGCAATATTTTATCAATACGCTTAAAAGGCCCCATGGGCGAATCGCCAATGGCGTAGGCCACACTGTAATCTGGTCCTGTCCATCCTCCTTCAGACCACATAAAATAGTATTTCCCATCGCGTATAAACATAAAAGGGCCTTCAACATAACCTTCAGGAGTAATCTCTTTAAAAACGGTGCCATCTTCATAAGGAACAAACCCCGTAAAGTCGTCTTTTAATTTTGCAATGTTGCAGTGTTTCCATCCCCCGTAAATTAAATAATACTGTCCGTCTTGGTCGTGAAACACAAACTGATCGATAGGCTGTGCGCCGTTATGGAATTTATCAATAAGTGGTTTTCCCAATAAATCTTTATACGGGCCGCCCGGGGCATCGGAAACGGCTACCCCGATCCCGCCCAATTCATGGTCGTTCTGTATGTCGTTCGCGCCAAAAAACAAGTAATACTTATTGTCTTTTTCAATAATAGACGGTGCCCAAACGGCCCGTTTTGCCCATTTTACCGCAGATGTATCCAATACTTTTTCATGCTTGGTCCAATGTACCAAATCGGGGGAAGAAAAAGCATCAAAAAACACTTGTTCTTCATACGGAGCAGAATACGTAGGGAAAATCCAATATTCATCATTAAAAATTATTCCTTCCGGATCGGCATACCAACCGGGGAAAACAGGATTGTTATTTTGTGCATTCAGGGAATAAGCAACTACAAGAAGTAGGGAAAGAACCAGTTTTTTCATTTATTTAATCGTTTTAGTATATTCTATATTTATTCTAGCACCTGCCGCATGGCTTTGGCTTTAATCAAACATTCTTCGTATTCATTTTCGGGAATGGATTGTGCGGTAATGGCACTTCCGACGGAGAAAGATACATATCTTTTTTTATAATTGTACAAAATACTTCTAATAATTACATTAAAGTCAAAATTGCCATTTGGCGCAAAATAGCCCACTGCCCCGCTGTACAAACCACGTTTGGTTTCTTCTAGTTTTTCTATAATTTTCATGGCCGAAACCTTGGGTGCCCCGGTCATGCTACCCATGGGGAAGGCTGCTTTAATAATGTCGACGGAATTGGTTTCGGGGGTAACTTCTGCACGAATGGTAGATATAAGTTGATGTACCTGCAAAAAAGTATATACTTGGCACAATTCTTCAACTTTTACGCTTCCTTTCACGGCAATGCGTGAGAGGTCGTTTCTAACCAGATCCACAATCATTACATTTTCAGAACGTTCTTTCGGGTCGTTCTTCAATTTTTCAACCAATAATTTATCTTTGGCGGGCGTAAGGGCCCTTTTGGCAGTGCCTTTTATGGGCTGGGAAATAATGGTATTTTCTTCCCGGCGGATATATCTTTCGGGTGAAGCCGACAATAAATAGCGACAATCGTGTTTTAAAAATGTGGCAAAAGGCGGTTTGGAAATAGCATTGAGGTTTAAAAAAGTTTTTAAAGGGTCTATTTCGGTATCTTCAGCATAAAATTCCTGACAAAAATTGGCTTCATAGATATCGCCGCGATGAATATGGTGAAGCATTTCCTTTACTTTATCGTAATATTCATCTTTATGTATGCGTAATTTTATTTTTACATCCTGTTGATTTGACGATTCTTTACTTGGGATCTCTATATGCTGAATAGTTTCCCAATCGTTTTCCATTTCGTCATCAATCATTTTCAGGTAATGCATTTCCACGGTGCCCTGTTTCAACAAGAATAATTTTTGGGGCTGAAAGAAAAAAAGATCGGGAAACTCCAATCCATCATAATTATCGGACGTAAGTTCCTCAACGGTATTCTTTAAATCGTACGTTAAATATCCAAACAGCCAATCGTTGGTAATACTTTGGTATTCTTTTAAATCGTAAAAGGCATTTTGGGTATCTGTTTTTAGGGAAGTAAAGGCCTCAACGGCCAAAACAGCCTCGTAACTGCTGTGCGATTGCCGGTATTGATTACTGTCCAGCCAAACAACTTCGTTGAATTGCGCTGCCCATTGCAACAATTTGTTTTTAAACACTTCAATATTGTTTGTATTGAATTGTTTAACAGTTCTAACCATAGATTAAATAAGGTTTACGTTAGTTTGTTACAAATTTAACAAAGATTACGCTTTTTAATCTAATTATTATTGCTAATATTGTACTGTAGAATTAAACAAAGAGAACGAATATTTGCATTATGCAAAAAGAACTTAAAAATATTATAACCACATTGAAAGCGTTGCTTGTATTAACGACGCCTTCATATGTATTGGTTCCTGTTCGCCATGTTCGTTTCCCACGCCGTCGTCGCCCGTAAGGGTGCGATATTCTTTTTGGAGCTAGGTGTGTCCAGCTCCCCTTTCAAAAAAACATTTTCAAATTTTCATTAATTTTTTAACAAGGTAATTGAATGCAAATACTTATTGCAAACGATACGCATATTGGCTATGCCCAGGAAATTTGCGATACCATTGAAGAATCTGCAAAACAGCGCGGAACCGGTATTGCCAAACGTACTCCTGAATATATTACCACCAAAATTCAAAACGGGAATGCGGTGATTGCCCTTGAAGGAACAAAATTTGCCGGGTTCTGCTACATTGAAACATGGGGACACGGAAAATTCGTGGCCAATTCGGGACTTATTGTTCATCCTGATTTTAGGGGAAAAGGATTGGCTACCGATATTAAAAAGAAGGTTTTTGAACACAGCAGAAAAAAGTTTCCCGATGCAAAAATTTTCGGGATTACAACAGGTTTGGCCGTGATGAAAATTAATTACGATTTAGGCTATGAACCCGTTACTTTTTCTGAGCTTACAGACGATCCCAGTTTTTGGAACGGATGCAAAACCTGTAGAAACTTTGATATCTTAACCCGAAACGAAGGAAGAATGTGCTTGTGTACCGGAATGCTGTACGATCCGGTAGAAAAAGAAAAAAACAAAAAAGCGCAGCACAAACACAAGTACGATTCTAAAGTACTTACACGATTAAAAAACATTAAAGAATCCCTATTTCTTAACAAAGAAAAAAAGAAAGAAAAAGAATCTAAAAAATGAAGAAATTAGTATTGGCATACAGTGGCGGCCTGGACACATCTTATTGTGCAAAATCCTTATCGGAAAGTGGTTACGAAGTACATGCCGTAAGTGTTAACACCGGAGGTTTTTCTAAAGAAGAAATACAAGAAATTGAAAAAAAGGCATTGACTTTGGGTGCTAAAACATATGTTTCCCTTGATGCCGTTCAAACATTTTATGATAAAGTAGTAAAATACCTTATTTATGGAAATGTACTTAAAAACAATACCTATCCGCTATCGGTTAGTGCAGAAAGGATTGTGCAGGCTATCGAAATTGTAAATTATGCCAAAGAGAATGGAGCAAAATATATTGCCCATGGAAGTACCGGGGCCGGAAACGACCAAGTTCGGTTTGATATGATTTTCCAGATTTTGGCCCCCGAAATTGAAATTATCACACCAATTCGGGACAATAAACTATCCCGACAGGAAGAAATAGACTACCTAAAAAGCAAAGGAGTGCACATGGCTTGGGAAAAGGCCAAATATTCCATCAATAAAGGCTTATGGGGAACCAGCGTTGGTGGAGACGAAACCCTTACCTCCCACTTGCCCCTGCCAAGCGAAGCTTACCCAAGTCAGCTTGAAAACATGGGAACACAAAAAGTAAAACTGACTTTTACCAAAGGAGAACTTACCGCAATTGACGGAAAAAGGGGAAAACCTGTAGCACTTATTGAAAAACTGGACGAAATAGCTTCGCAATTTGCCATTGGAAGGGATATCCATGTTGGCGATACCATCATCGGCATAAAGGGAAGGGTTGGTTTTGAAGCCGCCGCGCCCATGGTAATTATTAAAGCACACCATACTTTGGAAAAACACGTATTGACCAAATGGCAACAGCAGCATAAAGATTATCTGGCCAATTGGTACGGAATGTTATTGCATGAAGGAAATTACTTGGATGAAGTTATGCGGAACATCGAAACTTTTTTAACAGATACTCAAAAAAATGTTTCAGGAGATGTATGGGTAAGTTTGCATCCGTACCGGTTTTTTATTGATGGAATCCAGTCGAAACACGATTTAATGAATGCCAAATTTGGTAGCTATGGCGAAATGAACAAGGGCTGGAGCGCCGATGAAGCCAAAGGATTTATCAAAATAAATGCCAATGCGGCAAAAATCCATCAGTCGGTCAATAATAATTGATTAATAAATGTCACCCTGAGCAACTGTGCTGAACTAAGCTTCAGTATGTCGAAAAGTTTTTGAACAGTGCTTCAACCTGCCCGAAATGCCATGGCAAGCGGGCAAGCTCAGCATGACAGCATAGCAGTGTAACAACATAGCAACATAACAGCATAAAAAAATGATTAAAGCAGGAATTATAGGAGGCTCAGGATATACAGGAGGCGAACTCATCAGGATTTTAATAAATCACCCGCACGCCGGGATAGATTTTGTATATAGCACAACAAGAGCCGGGAAGCCTATTGCCGAAACGCACGAAGACCTTGTTGGTAGTTGTAGTTTAAAATTTACCGATACTATCAACCCAGAGGTAGATGTACTCTTTTTATGCCTTGGGCACGGTAATTCCAAAGCTTTTTTAGACGAACATTTTTTTTCGGCAAAAACAAAGGTTATTGATTTAAGCAATGATTTTAGACTGAATAAGGACTCTAGTTACAAAAAAAGGGAATTTGTTTACGGGTTGCCCGAACTGCAAAAAGAAAAAATTAAAAATGCACAAAATATAGCTAATCCGGGGTGTTTTGCGACAGCCATTCAGTTGGCATTGCTCCCCTTGGCAAAAAAAGGGCTGTTGGCAACCAATATTCATATCAATGCCATTACCGGAAGTACCGGGGCCGGGGTTTCTCCATCGGCAACATCGCATTTTAGTTGGAGAAACAATAATATTTCCTGGTACAAACCATTTACACACCAACATTTAGGGGAGATCAATCAAAGTATTGTGAGCCTCCAGAACAACCAACCAAACATTTTTATGCTTCCGCAACGCGGCAATTTCACCAAGGGGATTTTTGTAACATCTTATATGAAATTTGAAAATAGTTTGGAAGAAACTTGGAATTTATACAAGGATTTTTATGTTAAAGACCCGTTCACACATTTATCAACCAAGGAAGTTCATTTAAAACAGGTAATAAATACCAACAATTGTTTTATACATCTTCACAAGCACGAAGACGTGCTGCTTATCACTAGTGTCATAGATAATTTAATAAAAGGCGCCTCTGGTCAGGCAGTGCAGAACATGAACTTACTTTTTGGTTTTGATGAATGCGACGGACTTAAATTAAAAGGAAGTTATTTCTAAAACTAAAAAACAAAACAAAATGGAAGTTACCGTTATTGGGTCAGGAAATCTAGGAAAATCGATTATTACAGGACTCGCATCCAGCGATTTATTTGATCCAAAGAACATCTTAGTAGCAGACAAATCAGACGAAAATCTGGAAATTATTAAAAAACAGGCAGGCGTTTCTGTTACGGCAGACAATGTGCAGGCCATAAAACAATCTAAATGGGTTATCCTTTGTATTCAACCAAGAATTTTAAAAATCGTTCTTAACGAAATAAAGGGGCACCTAAAAAACGATCAAATATTAATCTCTACCGTTACCGGGGTTTCCATTAGCGAAATCAACGAAATTGTCCCAAACAACAAAGTAATAAGGGCCATGCCAAATACCGCCGCCGTTAAGCAACAATCCATGTCGTTTATCTGTGCCGACGATATGGAGCATGAAGACGTATCGTTTGTGGAAAAAATGTTCGGGACCATTGGAAAAACCATGGTTATCGAAGAACGCCTCATGCAAGCGGCAACCGTATTGGGCGCAAGCAGCACGGCATTCTTTCTTCGCTTTTTAAGAGCATTGACACAAGGTGGCGTGCAAATGGGCTTTCACCCGCACGAGGCACAGGAAATTTCGGCTCAGGTAGCTATTGGTGCCGCCGCATTAATAGAAGACGGTACACATGCCGAAGTTGAGGTAGACAACGTAACCACCCCAATGGGATGCACCATTGAAGGCCTGAATGCCATGGAACACAATGGGCTAAGCTCTGCCGTAATAAAAGGAATTATGGCCGCTTATAAACGAATTAGCGATATTAAATAAGGACCAAAGCCAAAAACACCTTCAAGGAATACGGCTTAACAATAAAATAATAAACTCTGTATACAATAAATGAAACTGTTTGATGTTTACCCTTTATACAACGTTACTCCCGAAAAGGGAAAAGACGTGTATGTTTACGACGAGAACGGGCAAGAATATTTAGACCTCTACGGAGGCCATGCCGTTATCTCCATTGGCCATGCTCATCCTACGTATGTAGAACGCATTACCGAACAAGTAAACAAATTGGGCTTCTACTCCAATGCCATTCAAAATCCGCTTCAAGTGGAGCTGGCAGAAAGATTAGGAAGGCTTTCTAATTGCGAGGAATATAGTTTGTTTCTCTGCAATTCTGGGGCAGAAGCCAATGAAAACGCATTAAAACTAGCATCGTTTCACACCAATAAATCGCGTGTCATTGCTTTTAAAAATGCTTTTCACGGAAGAACATCTGCAGCAGTTGCAGCTACAGACAATAGGGCTATAAACGCTCCTATTAATAACCAGCACAGCGTCACCACATTCCTTCCTTTTAACCAACTTCACTCTTTAGATTATGAATTAGCGTTCGGTGACGTTTGTGCGGTTATTATTGAACCCATTCAAGGCGTTGGCGGATTAGACGAGCCCGCCACCGAGTTTTTACAAGGAGTGGTCAAATTGTGCAAAAAACATCATGTAGCTTTAATTTTAGATGAAATTCAATCCGGTTACGGAAGAAGCGGGAAATTCTTTGCCTTTCAGCATCATGACATTCAACCTGACATAATTACAGTTGCCAAAGGCATGGCAAACGGCTTTCCTATTGGCGGGGTTTTAATACACCCTAAATTTGAAGCCAAACACGGAATGCTGGGCACCACCTTTGGAGGCAATCACTTGGCATGTGCTGCTGCGCTTGCTGTTCTGGACGTTATTGAAAATGAAAAATTAATCGATAATGTGAATGAAATAGCTGCTTATTTTGAAGAAAAAGCCAAGAAAATCAATAGTTTACAAAAACTTAAAGGTAGAGGGCTCATGCTTGGAATGGAGTTTGGACAAAATGTATCAGATATAAGAAAAGCGCTTATTTACGAGAAAAAAATATTTACCGGCGGCTCGTCAAATAAGAACTTATTAAGAATTTTACCGCCATTAACGATTCAAAAGCATCATATGGACAGCTTTTTTGAAGCTTTGTCCGATGTTTTAAAAAATCAAAATTTGTAATGAATAAAATACTGACAATTTCCGAAAGAAATAATGTATTAACAACAATGGCAGAATTGATCCGCGAGGAGCAAGATGCCATTATAAAAGCAAACAAAAAAGACCTCGACGGCTACAATGGCGAAGATCTTGCCATGGAAGACCGCCTAAAGGTAGACGATGCTAAAATAGACGGAATGATAGCGTCGTTAAAAGAATTGGCATCGCAAGAAGATCCTTTGGGAAAAGAGCGGTTCCATTTTAAGCACGACAACGGAATGGACGTTTTTAACAAAACGGCCCCGTTTGGAACCATCATGATTATTTATGAATCCAGACCCGATGTAACTGTTGAAGCAGCCGGGATTGCCTTTAAATCCGGGAACAAAATTTTGCTGAAGGGCGGAAAGGAATCGCTAAATTCCAACCTCTTGATTGTAGATTTATGGCACCGCGCCATGAAAAAACACAATGTTTCAACAGAGTGGGTTGAATATTTACAGTTTAACCGACAGGAAACTCA
Source organism: Galbibacter sp. PAP.153 (assembly GCF_037029175.1). NCBI lineage: Bacteria > Pseudomonadati > Bacteroidota > Flavobacteriia > Flavobacteriales > Flavobacteriaceae > Galbibacter > Galbibacter sp. PAP.153. The sequence continues at coordinate 67,024 of NZ_JAZEUN010000007.1, forward strand.
GGCATTTTTAGAAAACCCCACGCAACAAATAGACCTTATTGTACCACGTGGCGGGGAACGGTTGATTCAATTTGTAAAAGAAAACGCAAATTGCCCTGTAATTGTAAGTGGCCGGGGAAACAACTTTGTATATGTTCATAAAAATGCCGACCTTGATTTGGCAATGAAGGTTATTATCAATGCCAAAACCGCAAAAATATCTGCATGTAATGCACTGGACAAGGTTTTAATAGATACCAACCTTCCAAATTACAAGGATTTTGTAGCCAAGTTATTAGATCGGTTAGCCGAATTTAATGTAGATGTTCATGTGGATAAGGAATTGAATGATTTTGACAGTGTAACTGTAATTGAAAATGATAATATTTGGTATGAAGAATTTTTAGATTATAAAATTGTAATTGGCGTTATCGATTCTGTTGAAGATGCCATTGCAAAAATCAACAAATATTCGGGCGGGCATTCGGCAGCTATTATTACCAAGGATAATGATGTAGCCGATTTGTTTATGACAACAGTAGATTCTGCCGCAGTATATCATAATGCTTCAACTAGATTTACAGATGGTGGAGCCTTAGGATTGGGTGGCGAATTGGCCATAAGTACCGATAAATTGCACCAGCGAGGGCCCATCGGGCTTGAGCATTTGGTTACCAACAAATGGTATATTCACGGTAACGGACAAATTAGATAACAGAAATAATTAACAATAAAAATTTGATAATCCATTCTGGTCAAACCGGAATATTTTGCTCTCTGAGCAACAAACACAACTATAATTTAAAAACAGAAAAATGAGTAAGCCCAAAAAGAAGAAAAAAAGAATTCTATTAAAAATAGGTTCCAATACGCTTACAAAAGAATCAGATCAAATATCAAGAGGGAAAATCGAAGATATAGGCCGGCAAATTGCAGCACTGCAAGACGATTACGAGTTTGTAATTGTTAGTTCCGGCGCAAAGGTAGTTGCCAAGCAATTTGTAAACCTGGAAAGCACTTACAGCGAAGACATCAATGTAAAGCAAGCTTTAACATCCATTGGCCAGCCACATTTAATACGTATTTTTCAAGAAAGCTTTAGAGAATTGGGGCTATTGGCATCGCAATGCCTCCTCTCCTATTCTGATTTTGAAAAAGACGTTTCAAAAAAGAATATTGTAAACACCATCAATATATTGGTAGACAACGGTTACATTCCAATTATCAATGAAAACGATACTGTTGCCACCGACGAAATACAATTTGGAGATAACGATAAATTGGCAGCGTTGACCGCGGCACTTTTAAAAGTAGATTTATTGATTATTGCCACTAATACCAACGGTATTTATACCAAAGAATCGTTTAAGGAAGGATCGCCCGAAACTATTGAAGAAGTAAGCGATTTCTCCGACCTTAAAAAAGAAGTGGTAGACGAAGATAAATCTTCGCACGGTACCGGCGGGATGAGCTCGAAAGTGGTTGCTTTGGAGATTGCCAACAAGGCAAATATCGAAACTTGGATTGTAAATGGTCTGGAAGATAATTTTATCTTAAACACCATTAATCAAAATACCGCTTTTACAAAAATTGAATGATTTTTAATATAACAAGCCTATAGATAAAAGCCCAAAAAGTAATTCCATACACTATAAACATGTATAAAAGTTATGCTTTTTGGGCTTTTTTTATGTCATTTCGGAAAAAAATGAAGCCATCAACCAAAAAAAGAATTGTCCTAAAAATTGGATCCAATACCCTGACCCGGGAAACCAACCATATTTCCCGCGGCAAAATAGAAGATATTGCCAGGCAAGTCGCTTCTTTAAAAAACGAATATGAGTTTATTATTGTTAGCTCGGGCGCCATTGCCGCAGCCAAACAATTTGTAAAGTTAGAGGGCAATGGCAAGGAAATTAACGTAAAACAGGCGCTTGCATCCATTGGGCAACTGCATTTAATGCGTATTTATCAGGAAAACTTCAGGGAATTGGGCCTGTATATCTCGCAATGCTTGCTTTCTTATTCCGATTTTAAGAGCAAAACATCCAAAGACAATATTGTAAATACCATCAATATACTTTTACAGAACGATTATGTCCCGATTATAAATGAAAATGATACCGTTGCCACCGATGAAATAAAATTTGGCGACAACGATAAACTGGCCGCCATGACCGCCTCACTTTTAAAAGCCGATTTATTGATTATTGCAACCAACACCTATGGCATATATACCAAAAAATCGATGCAAAATGGAACCCCGGAAACCATTCGGGAAGTTATGGGCTTTGAAAGCTTGATAAAAGAAGTAGCCGAGGGAAAATCATCGCATGGAACGGGAGGAATGAAGTCTAAAGTTGATGCCATTGAAATTGCTGTAAAATCGAACATAGAAACATGGATTGTAAACGGTATGGAAGAGAATTTTATAACCAAAACCGTACTTGGAAATATTCCATACACTAAAATCATAACTAAATAAAAGTATTTATAGTCAATTAATTAAAGATATTAAATTAAAGTATTAATTCATCATTATAAAATTGCAAACCGAATGAAACACTTCCTTGACCTTGAAGATATAAATAACATAGACACCCTTATTTCTGAAGCCATTTCTTTAAAATCCAATCCTTTTTCCTCTAAAAAATTAGGAGAAAATAAAACCATCGGGCTCCTATTTTTCAATTCCAGTTTACGTACGCGTTTAAGTACTCAAAAAGCAGCGCAAAATTTAGGGATGGATGTTATGACCATGAATTTGAATTCGGATAGTTGGGGACTTGAATTTGAAGACGGAAGCGTTATGAATGCCGGTACAGCAGAACATATTAAAGAAGCCGCGGCGGTTATCTCGCAATATGTAGACATTGTTGCTTTAAGGGCCTTTCCTTCACTCACCGATAAAATAAAGGATGAAGAAGAACTGGTTATTAAAAGTTTTCAAAAATACGCTTCGGTTCCCGTGGTAAATATGGAAAGCGCCACGGCGCACCCGTTACAGGCCTTAACAGATGCCATAACCATTACCGAATTTAAACAAAAAAAGCGTCCAAAAGTAGTGTTAACCTGGGCGCCACACCCGAGGGCTTTGCCACATGCCGTGCCAAATTCTTTTGCTAAAATGATGCAGATGATCGATGTCGATTTTTGTATTACCCACCCCGAAGGGTACGAATTGAATCCAAAGATTACTGGAAACGCACCAATTGTATACAATCAAGAGGAAGCCTTAAAAAATGCCAATTTTGTCTATGCCAAAAACTGGAGCAGCTATAAAGATTACGGGCAGATTAAATGTACCGATGAAAGCTGGATGCTTACACTTGACAAAATAAAAACAGCTAAATTCATGCACTGTTTACCGGTAAGGAGGAACGTAGTTGTAGCCGATGAAGTTTTGGACAGCAATCAATCCATCGTTATTCAGCAAGCAAACAACAGAACATATGCTGCACAAGCGGTTTTAAAGGAAATATTGAAAAACGTAGCCGAGTAATAAAGTAGCTAAGTGGCTAAGTGGCTAAGTGGCTAAGTGGCTAAGTGGCTAAGTAAAAATATTCGATTAATTATAGAAATGAAAATGTACAGAGAATTAATTGTTTGACAAAAATGACGTAAGAATGACATGTTGCAGACGTTACATAAAACATTTATTCATTAATACTTTTACTTCAAATTAAAACTTAAAAAAATGAGTGACTTAAATTTATCAAAAAGGGTAAAAGAATTAAGGAATTTAAAAGGAACGACACAGGAACTTTTAGCAGAAAAATCCGGATTAAGCTTAAGGACAATTCAAAGAATAGAAAATGGAGAGACAACTCCGCGGGGAGATTCTTTAAAACGATTAGCAATAGCATTAAATACCACTCCAGACGAAATAATAGATTGGCAAATTCAAGATGACAAAGGGTATATAACGGTAATGGCTTTATCTCCACTTGGGTTTTTATTCTTTCCGTTATTAGGCATTATTATTCCTTTAATTTTTTGGATCCTAAAAAAAGATAAATTAAAGAATGTAAATAAACTGGGGAAAGCTATTCTAAATTTTGAAATAACTTGGTCGGTTCTCCTGTTCACATATTTTATTTTTTTGTTTTCTGGAATGTTTAAAATATTTGGAAGCTTTATAGGGCCCGCAACTATATTAAAGATGTATATCCCAATCATTATCTTGTACGTATATAATATTATTTTAATCTTATTAAACACTTTAAGAGTTTATCAAAATAAGAATTTTAAATTCATCCCTGCAATAAACTTTTTTAAGTAAAGACAACAAGTATTCTATAATTAATAAACATGCATAAAAAATCAAATTCAACTTTCAAACATTACAAACCTTCAACTTTATAAACTTTCAACATACAACACATGAAACTTTCAATCGTAAAAATAGGCGGTAACCTTATAGAAAAAGAAACTGCATTAGAGCAGGTTTTAGAAAACTTCAGTAAGATTGAAGGTCCAAAGATACTGGTTCATGGCGGTGGAAAAATAGCAACACAAATGGCCGAAAAACTAGGTATTGAAACCAAAATGGTAGATGGGCGGAGAATTACAGACCAAGAGACCTTGGATATCATTACCATGGTATATGGCGGTTTGGCAAACAAAACCATTGTTGCCAAGCTGCAAGCCAAAAATTGTAATGCCCTGGGACTTTCGGGCGCCGATTTAAACAGTATAAAATCGGTGAAACGTCCTGTAAAAACACACGATTTTGGTTTTGTGGGCGATATTACCAATGTAAATACCAATATGTTTTCATTACTGCTCAATAACACCATTACTCCCGTTTGCTGCGCTATTTCGCACGACGGCGATGGTCAACTATTCAATACCAATGCCGATACCATTGCCTCGGAAATTGCCATTGCATTGGCAAACGAATTTGAGGCAGAACTGTATTATTGCTTTGAAAAGAAAGGGGTTTTGCGCAGTATTAAAGATGATGATTCGGTAATTACAGATATCAACACAGAAATATACCAAGCATTGATAAAAGAAAACATTATTGCAGACGGAATGCTCCCCAAACTCCACAACTGTTTTCATGCACTCGAAAAAAATGTGCACAAAGTATACATTGGAAGCGTCGATATGCTTGGCAATGAAAAGGAAATAAGAACAACGATTACTTTATAATACATTCTAAATTGAAAATGTCACCCTGAGCCTGTCGAAGGGTTATTGTAAAAAATGCTTCGACAAGCTCAGCATGACAAAGTGAGAATATTTTTTTTCACATAAATACCAAACTAAATCAACTCTGAACAATACAAACATAAGAACTAATAAAATGACCATACTACAACTTACACAAGAAGCCATAGAGCTCTTAAAATCGCTTATACAAACACAATCTTTTTCTTCAGAAGAGGATAAAACTGCTGCATTGATTGAGGCTTGGTTTAATAGGTATAAAATTCCTTTTAAAAGGGAAAACAACAATATTTGGGCCTTTAATGAAGATTATACAGAAGGTAAACCCTTGCTTCTTTTAAATTCGCATCACGATACCGTAAAACCCAATTCGGCATATACCAAAGATCCATTTAATGCACATATCGAAGACGGAAAACTTTTCGGTTTGGGGAGTAACGATGCTGGCGGCTGTCTGGTTTCTTTAATTGCCACATTTACATATTTTTATCAGCAAAAAAATTTAAAGTACAATATAGTAATTGTAGCATCTGCCGAAGAAGAAAGCTCTGGTCCAAACGGACTCAATTCGGTATTAAAGCATCTTCCAGAAATAGAGGTGGCCATTGTGGGCGAACCAACACTTATGAATTTGGCCATTGCCGAAAAAGGCTTGGTAGTTTTTGATGCATTGGTAAAAGGCACCCCCAGCCATGCTGCACACCCGAATAATGACAACGCCATTTACAAAACCATCGAGGTTTTGCAGTGGTTTAAAGATTATAAGTTTGAAAAAGTTTCGGAAGTCCTCGGCCCCGTAAAAATGACCGTCACGCAAATAGAAGCCGGAAATCAACACAACGTAGTGCCCGCCGATGTAAAACTCGTTATCGATGTACGAGTAAACGACAAGTACAGCAATCAGGAAGTATACGAAACCCTAAAAAAATTAGCCCCGTGCGAGGTCACTCCGCGTTCGCTCCGCTTAAATTCGTCTGCCATTCCAAAAGACCATGCCTTGGTAAAAGCAGGAATAGAACTGGGCAGGGAAACCTACGGCTCTCCCACCCTTTCCGATCAGGCAACACTAAGCTGCGCCTCGTTAAAACTTGGTCCCGGCGATTCCACCAGATCACATTCGGCCAACGAGTTTATTTACGTGCAGGAAATTGAAGAAGGCATCGATTTGTATATAAAGTTGCTGGAAAAGGTTCTGTAAAATTTTTTAAATGTCATTAAAATAATTCATAACCGGACTTATTTTAATAGTTGGAAAATTAAAAGTAAACACACACCATAACAACGTAACTTCGTAACTTCGCATTTCAATATTAAAACTTTATAAACTTTCAACTTTACAAACTATACAACATACAACACATGAAACTTTGGGAAAAAGGCTTTTCTACAGATAAAAAAATAGATATTTTTACGGTCGGATCAGACAGGGAGTTGGATTTGGTCATTGCCAAATACGATGTGCTGGCATCGAAGGCGCATGCCAAAATGCTCCATAAAATCGGGTTGATTACAGAAGACGAAGCAAATCTGCTTGTAAAAGAATTGACCAACATTGGTCAAACCATTGAAAATGGTACATTTAACATTGAAGATAATTTTGAGGACGTACATTCTAAAATTGAATACTTACTTACCGAAAAATTAGGCGATACCGGCAAACGTATCCATACTGCCCGTTCCAGAAACGATCAAGTTTTGGTTGCGGTAAATTTATACCTCAAAAACGAACTCGAACAAATAAAAGCAAGCACCAAAGAACTTTTTGATGTACTCATTAATTTAGCCGATAAATATCAAAATACATTATTGCCCGGGTATACGCACCTTCAAATAGCCATGCCGTCGTCGTTTGGGCTTTGGTTTTCAGCCTATGCCGAAAGTTTGATAGACGATTTATATTTTATTGATGCCGCACATAAAATTGTAGATCAAAATCCGTTGGGAAGTGCAGCCGGTTATGGAAGCTCCTTCCCTATCGACAGAGATTTCACCACTGCCGAGCTCGATTTTGAAACGCTAAAATACAATGTGGTCGCCGCGCAGATGAGCCGGGGAAAATCTGAAAAAAGCACTGCTTTTGGGTTAAGCAGCATTGCTTCTACTTTAGCCAAGTTTTCTATGGACATTTGTTTGTATATGAGTCAGAATTTCGACTTTATCACTTTCCCGAACGAATTAACCACCGGTTCCAGCATCATGCCGCATAAAAAAAATCCGGACGTTTTTGAGCTTATCCGTGGAAAATGCAACAAAATTCAAGCCGTTCCCAATCAACTGGCCATGTTGACCACCAATTTGCCAAGTGGATATCACCGGGACCTTCAATTGACCAAGGAAATTATTGTACCTGCAATTCAGGAGTTAAAATCGTGTTTGGAAATGATGGTTTTTTCCATACAAAACATCATTGTAAAAGATAACATCCTTGACGATAAAAAATATGATTACCTATTTAGTGTAGATACGTTAAACGACCTTGTCCTGAGCGGTGTTCCGTTTCGTGATGCCTACAAACAAATGGGCGAAGCCATAGAAAACGGGACTTTTAAACCTAAAAGGAACATTGCGCATACGCACAAAGGAAGTTTGGGAAATCTTTGCTTGGAAGAAATTAAAGCAAAAATGGAGAAACTTTTTTAAGTACTCAAGATGTATTTTTCTAAAATTAATAGTATAAAATAGCTACATTTTGAGTAATCAACCAATTTAACAGTCATGAAACGTCAAGAAAACCTAAAAGCCTTAAACACAGTGCTTGTTTTTGTATTTATAGCATGTTTTGGTTATCAGGCAAATGCCCAGGCCGCTATTTTTGCTGCTTTGTTTGGCGACAAAGTTGCTTCTGAAAAATTCAATATCAGTATGGAAATTGGTGTTCCGCTAACAAATGTTGGGAACATAGACGGAAACAAACCCAATATTGGCGTAAACTTTGGAATTGCAGGCAATTTAAAAATTAACGATACTTGGTCTGTTAGCCCAACCGCTTATTTTTTATCCAAACGCAGTTTTGATATGGAGTCTTTTTCTCTGAACAGTCCCGATGCGTATTTAAACAATATATATACAGATGTGCCCACCACCATTTCCATGAACTACATCCAGGTGCCCATTTTTGTATATTACAACATCCCCAATTCCAACTTAAGGCTTGGCTTGGCCCCGCAAATGTCGTTTAAACAAAATGTAGATGCCACATTTAGTGCCGATATTGGGGACTTTGAACAATCGGTCGGGATACATGCCAATAATATTGATTATGGATTGGTTGCCAATGTAAGCTATTACCTAAAATACAAAAGAAACGGAAAAGGGCTATACGTAAGCCTGCGTTATGGTCAAGGGTTTACCGATGTTTTTAAGGATTCTTTTATAGACGGAAACAATAAAAGTCATTATTTTTCATTCAATATAAGTTTGCCATTTATTACCGACGAGCTTGCGCAAAAAAATCTGGACGACCAACCAAACAACTAAAGTTTGTTTAAAAAACTCCCCAATTGTTCCTTGTGTTTGGCTTTTAGCTCATCATTGGTGATAATTCCTTTTTTAATTGAAAAATTCTCGTTGAAAGACGGCAAAGAAAACACGTTTTCAACCTTTGCACCAAAACGCGGAAGCATATTTTCGGTAACGGTAATAGATCCAATTGCCCCTCTTTTTCCTGCGGAAGTGCCCATTAAAAAAACATATTTGTCAGCCAAAAACTTCCTATCTACACGAGACAGCCAATCTATTAAATTTTTAAAGTAGGCCGATGGATTGCTGTTGTGTTCATTAACGCTAATTATAACTCCGTCGGCTTCTAAAATATCATCTTTTAATTCAATTAAGGAATTTTTATATCCATTTGCTTTTTCGTCATCTTCGCTAAATAAGGGAAAAGGCATATTGGTCATATTGAGTAACTGAATGTCAAAATCATCAATTAAGGAAACGGTATATTTCACCAATTCGTAATTAATGGAAGTAGAAGAATTACTTCCGGCAAAAGCAATAATTTTTTTCATCTGCTAATATTTTATTGTTTTTAATGGTCAGATGGAATGCCCTCAATTATCATTCCGGTTGGTATCTAAATTTAGCTATGGGCATTTCATAACAACAGGTATTTAATTTGTTTGAACCCGATTAAATATAGCCAACTTTTTTAAATAAATGATTCGGTTTTAATACTTTTGACAAGTATCCATTAATAAGCTTTAATTCATGAAAAATTCTGAAAAACTCACCATAAAAAACTCACATTTAGAAATAAAAATCACCAAAATAGGGGCTGAAATATGCAACATTAAAGACCAAAACGGACAAGAATACATGTGGCAGGGCGATGCAAGCATCTGGGACAGCCATGCGCCGGTACTTTTCCCTATAATTGGTGCCTTAAAAAATGGTTCTTATTTATATGAAGGAAAAAAATACAGTATTCCAAAACACGGTTTTATCCGTAATAATGAAAATCTGTCGGTAACAGACCATCAAGAAAAGAGCATTACTTTTCAATACAAGTATGATGAGGGAACACTAAAGGATTATCCGTTTAAATTTGAGTTTAACATTACTTTTTCCCTAGAAGGAAAAGTACTCCGTATACAGCATGAAATTGTAAACCATGGAAATAATGAAATGTTGTTCTCATTGGGTGGTCATCCGGCATTTAAATGTCCGCTTACCGAAACCGAAAATTATAATGATTACGAACTTCAATTTGAAAAAACAGAAAATAGCGACAGGCATTTAATCAATAATGAAGGCCTGCAAAATGGAAAAACCGCTCCTTTTCTAGAAAACACCGACAAAATACGGTTGCAACACCAACTTTTTAAAAACGACGCCCTTATTTTTAAGGATTTAAAATCTAAGCAAATAAGCTTGGCGCATAAAACCAAGGGTAAAATCCTTACTGTTTCTTATGCCGATTTTGACTATTTGGGAATTTGGGCAAAAACCAACGGAGATTTTGTTTGTATAGAACCATGGCTTGGCATTACGGATAACGAAAATATCGATGGCGATTTTAAAAAGAAAGAAGGGCTTATTAAACTTGAGGGAAATAAAAGCTTTGAGGCAACTTTTTCAATAACAATTCATTAAAAATTTAATTCAGTTTGAACAAAACCAAGAATTCAAGCATTGCTCAAACTGAATTATACTTTAAAAAATATTATCCGCGTATCAATTTCTTGTATTTAATACGTTTTGGCGTTACATCGGCACCAAGGCGTTTACGTTTGTTTTCTTCATAATCAGAAAAACTTCCTTCAAAGAAATAGACTTCCGAGTTTCCTTCAAAAGCAAGAATATGCGTACAGATACGGTCTAAAAACCAACGGTCGTGAGAAATAACCACGGCACAACCTGCAAAATTCTCCAACCCTTCTTCTAAAGCACGAAGGGTATTTACATCCAGGTCGTTGGTAGGCTCATCGAGTAAAAGCACGTTTCCTTCTTCTTTTAAAGTCATGGCCAAATGCAAGCGGTTGCGCTCCCCGCCCGACAAAGCCTCAACTTTTTTGTTCTGTTCGCTTCCGGCAAAATTAAACCGGCTTAAATATGCACGCGTATTTACCTGTTTTCCGCCCATCATGATTAATTCCTGTCCATCGGAAAAGTTATCATAAATGGATTTCGACGGGTCTATATTGGAATGCGATTGGTCCACATAGGCAATTTTGGTGGTCTCTCCCACTTCAAAAGAACCCTTATCGGGGGTTTCTTCGCCCATAATCATTTTAAAAATAGTGGTCTTCCCGGCACCATTCGGACCTATAATGCCCACAATTCCGGCCTGCGGCAGTTTAAAATTAAGGTCTTCATACAATAATTTATCACCAAAGGCTTTTGAAACCCCTTTTGCTTCAATAACATTGGTTCCCAAACGCGGTCCGTTGGGAATATAAATTTCCAACTTTTCGTCGAGCTTGTTTTGGTCTTCGTTCAATAATTTATCGTAATTATTTAAACGGGCTTTCTGTTTGGCCTGTCGTCCTTTAGGCGCCATACGTACCCATTCCAGCTCCCGCTCCAATGTTTTTTGGCGTTTGGATGCCTGTTTTTGCTCCTGTGCCAAACGCTTCGATTTTTGGTCCAGCCAAGAAGAATAGTTCCCTTTCCAAGGAATGCCTTCTCCCCTGTCCAATTCCAAAATCCATCCCGCAACGTTATCCAAAAAATAACGGTCGTGCGTTACGGCAATTACCGTTCCACTGTATTGTTGCAAATGCTGCTCCAACCACAATACCGATTCGGCATCCAAATGGTTGGTAGGCTCATCCAGTAGTAAAATATCGGGTTGTTTCAATAGCAATCTACATAAAGCCACGCGCCTGCGTTCCCCACCAGAAAGTACTTTAATGGGCGTATCTGGCTCGGGTGTGCGTAAGGCATCCATGGCAATTTCCAGCTTTGTGTCCAGTTCCCAAGCATTGGTAGCATCGATTTTGTCTTGCAGTTCGGCTTGTTTGTCCATTAGTTTTTGCATCTTATCGGCATCTTCATATATTTCCGGCAGGCCAAACATATCGTTAATTTTATTGTATTCATCAAGAATGGCAACCGTTTCGCCCACGCCTTCTTTTACAATTTCAATAACGGTCTTGGTCTCGTCCAACTGAGGTTCCTGCGCCAAGTAGCCCACGGAATATCCCGAAGAGAACACTACATCGCCTTGATAATTTTTTTCTTCGCCTGCAATAATCCTCAACAAAGTGGATTTACCGGAACCATTTAAACCGAGTATCCCGATTTTGGCTCCATAGAAAAAGCTTAAATAAATATCCTTTAAAACTTGTTTATTGGAACTTTGGTATGTTTTTGATACTCCCGACATGGAGAATATCACCTTTTTATCGTCTGACATATATTCTTTTTTTGGTATTTGATATGTGTTTTAGGTATTGGCTTGGGGTGTTGCTTTGGTTATTTTAAACCCTTCCTTTTAGGGCATTAAATACCCAAGCGATGGCAAAAAAGCCTATTCCAACCGATGCAAAACCATAACCGGCAACTTCATCATATCTAAAAGCGCCCAAGGCTATCAATGCAATTCCAACAATAATCATAATCCACGTAGCCCAGGCTAAAATTGTATTTTTATTCATTCCCATGTACAGTAACTTTTAATAGATTTAAAGGGTTTCATATTTTAGGTTGGCAAATATCGTACAATTTAAGGAAATATTAGATAATTCTATAAAGGTTGATTTTGTATTTTAGCAGAAAATACCAGGAGTTTTAACTATTTTCTTGATTTGACGGACATGAATTACCAAAAACTTCTATATTACAGGAAATACATATTTTAAATGGATTTAAAATTCAATCAGAACGAAGATCACAATAAATTATCGGTTTCGGCATTAAAACAAAAATTGGCAAAGGTACATCTTGGTGGTGGCGAGAAGCGAATTGAAAAATTACACGGTCAAGGTAAACTAACTGCCCGTGAACGTATTGATTACCTACTGGATAAAAATACCAACAACATAGAAATAGGTGCTTTTGCAGGCGATGGCATGTATAAAGAGCACGGCGGGTGCCCTTCGGGCGGGGTTGTTGTAAAAATTGGCTATGTAAGTGGTAAACAGTGCATTGTAGTTGCCAACGATGCCACCGTTAAGGCCGGGGCATGGTTCCCTATTACCGGGAAGAAAAATTTAAGGGCACAGGAAATTGCCATGGAAAACAGGTTGCCCATTATCTATTTGGTTGATAGCGCCGGCGTGTATCTGCCCATGCAGGACGAAATTTTCCCTGATAAAGAACACTTCGGAAGAATTTTTAGGAACAACGCCATAATGAGCAGTATGGGCATTACCCAAATTGCGGCCGTTATGGGAAGTTGTGTTGCCGGGGGTGCTTATTTGCCCATTATGAGCGACGAAGCACTTATTGTTGACAAAACCGGAAGCATTTTTCTGGCAGGAAGCTATTTGGTAAAGGCGGCCATTGGCGAAAACATTGACAATGAAACCTTGGGCGGTGCTACCACCCACTCTGAAATTAGCGGTGTGACCGATTATAAAGCCAAAGACGACAAAGATGCGTTGGATACCATTAAAAATATAATGGATAAAATAGGCGATTTTGATAAAGCGGGATTTAACCGAAAAAAAGCCGTAAAACCACTTGAAAAACAAGAAGATATTTATGGTATTCTGCCCAAAAACCGGACCGAGCAATACGATATGAACGAAATTATCGATCGGTTGGTAGATGCCAATTCGTTTGAAGCATACAAAGACGGCTTTGGAAAAACCATTATTACCGGATATGCACGCATTGATGGCTGGGCAGTGGGGATTGTGGCCAACCAGCGCAAAGTGGTTAAAACAAAGAAAGGCGAATTGCAGTTTGGCGGGGTTATTTACTCCGATTCGGCCGATAAAGCCACGCGTTTTATAGCTAATTGCAATCAAAAAAAGATTCCTTTGGTGTTTTTGCAGGATGTTACCGGATTTATGGTGGGAAGCAAGTCCGAACACGGTGGGATTATTAAAGACGGCGCAAAAATGGTAAATGCCGTTAGTAATTCGGTAGTACCTAAATTCACGGTCGTTGTTGGAAATTCATACGGAGCCGGAAATTATGCCATGTGCGGAAAAGCTTACGACCCGCGATTAATTGTAGCATGGCCAAGTGCCGAACTTGCGGTAATGGGCGGTTCGCAGGCTGCAAAAGTATTATTGCAGATTGAAACTGCTTCATTAAAAAAGAAAGGCGAAGAAATTACCAAAGAAAAAGAAGACGAGCTTTTTAACAACATAAAATCTAAATACGATGCACAAGTTTCACCCTACTATGCCGCTGCCCGTTTATGGACCGATGCCATTATAGATCCGATTGATACCCGGAAATGGATAAGCATGGGCATTGAAGCTGCCAACCACGCCCCTATTGAAAAACCGTTTAATTTAGGGGTTATTCAAACTTGATTATTGTATTTGAAAATAGTGAGAATTAATTTCCAATTCCAAGGTTTTGTACAACCTTGTAGAAAATTAAATTTGTTTACTATAAAGGAAACTTTTATCTTTGTGATAAATAACTGAATGACAGAAAAATTTAAAGTTGAGTTTCTTAAAGAAGTTTTTGAATTTCTTGATGGTATTGACAAAAAGGCTCGGAATAAGATTCTTTTTAATATTGACAAAGCTAAAGTCAATGCCGACAGTTCCCTCTTTAAAAAACTGACCTCGGATATTTGGGAGTTTCGCACTTTGTACAACAAAAAACAGTATCGACTTTTTGCATTTTGGGACAAAACAGAAAATAAAGCAACTATTGTAATTGCAACTCATGGAATCGTTAAAAAAACGCAGAAAACCCCAAAAAAGGAAATTGACAAAGCAACGGAACTAATGAACAAGTACTTCCAATCTAAAAATAGAAAGCGATGAAAACATATTCATTTGATGAAGTAAAAGACAAGTATATAGGAAAAAAAGGAACTATAGAAAGGGATGCGTATGAAAATGAATTGCGGCTTGATTTAATTGGCGAAGCAATTAAACAAGCTCGAAAAGAAAGAAAACTAACCCAAACGCAACTTGGAGAATTGATTGGCGTAAAAAAAGCACAAATCTCTAAAATCGAGAATAATCTAACCGATGCCAGGTTTGAGACTATTTTAAAAGTGTTTCGAGCATTAAATGCAAAAATCAATTTTAACGTAGAACTACTAAACCAAAAAATGGATTTAGCACCCGAATAAAAAATACTACAATCAACAACGTACAGGGACCAAACCTACAAGGTCAAAAAAAGACCTTGCAGGATTTTACATTGTAATTTTATTCAAACTAGCTTCACGGATAACCTTGCCATTTTCGGTTTCAACAAAGGCATCAGTGAAATAGATTTCTTTTGGACATTCGTGTTTTTTTAGCGTTTTGGATTTCTTCAAAGCTTCTTGAAGTGTATCGTCTTTAGGGCCTTCAACCACAAGCACTAATTTTTCTCCAAGTTCCTTATCGGCTATTCCATAGACAAAAAAACGCTGTTCAATAATTCCTGCCATCTTCTTCTCCAACTGTTCCGGGATTAATTTTATACCGCCCGAATTTATAATATTGTCATAACGCCCTTTCCAGTCAAATTCATTGGCATTGATCAATTCAACCAAATCGTTGGTTACAATGGTTTCTTCTGCAATATTTGGAGCATCTATTACCAAACACCCACGCTGGTCCAGCCCAATGGTTATATTGGGCAATATTTTAAAATGTGCTTCTTTAATTTCTTCTTTGTTCCTAAAATTATTGATTTGCTTAGCGGCAATATGGGTAATGGTTTCGGTCATTCCATAAGTTTCGTATACATTGGTATGTTTTTCTTGAACGGCCTCTATTAATTCTTTGGTAACCGGTGCACCACCTACAATGAGCTGTTTTATTTGATTAAGTTTTGGCAACGAATTGTAGACCTGTAATGGTATCATGGCCGAAAAATGGTAATTCGAGTCTATTTCGCGCATGGGATTTAGCGATGGCTCTACCAAGTCTATTTCCAAGCCGAGTATCATGGCGCGCACCAGCATCATTTTTCCGGCAATATATTCGGCGGGAAGGCAATGCAAAGCGGTATCGCCAACAGAAATACCAAAAAAATCTCCCGAAGCAATGGCCGAATTGACCATAAATTGTTTCTGCAACCTGATGTGTTTTGGCGTACCCGTTGAGCCGGAAGTGCGTACATATAAATGGTCCTTATCGTTCAACCAATCCATTAAAAAATCTCCTATGGATTGTTCGTAAGGTTCGCCCTCTTTCACAAAACTATAGGCAACTTCTTTTAAATCTTCACGGTCGTAATAGGTTCCGTTCAGTTTAAATTTTAAATGCACTTTATCAAAAGAAGGTATATTGTCCATTTTTTTTACTCGTTCTTTTATGTTAATAATATCCCGAATAAAATTAAAACGGATTGTTCTTATAAAAAAGTTTAATGGCTATTAGTTTCCGATATTTTTTCAACAGTAAGGGGCTTCTCTATTTTACCCGTTAATTTTTCTTGCCAGTTGGACCAATTATATTTTTTTGAAAACACCATCAACAAAATAGGGAAAACCACAAAAATGGGCACAAACACATCATAACCCAGCTCTGGTGTGGAAACATCTTTGTATATGGAATGTGTTTGAAAAGCTGTCCAATCGGCCGTTACAAGCAAAGCGGTAATAAGATTGTTGGCGGCATGAAACCCCAAACCGAGCTCCATTCCGTCGTCCATTAAGGTCAATATGCCCAAAAACAATCCCGTACCAATGTAATAAACCATTATTCCATAGCCCAATTGGTAAACTTCTGGGTTAAAAGCATGCAGACTGCCAAAAATAAGCGATGTCATTAACAACGGTGCCCATCGGTTAAGGAACAAACCGGCAAAGCCCTGCATTAAATATCCTCTAAAAATATATTCTTCCAAGCTGGTCTGCAAAGGAATCAATAAGGTGCCGATAACAAAAAGAATAAGAAAAGGAACCAGTTTAAAGTTAAGTTGATAATCTTCTGGAGACACATACACATCTACCATAATAAGTACCCCCGAAATCGATGCCCACAAAACGAAAGAAAAGAAAATACGCTTCCAATCAATTTTTTTCCTTCCCGTTGTTAAGGATGTAATAGATTGACTATGGAATACCTTTACCAATACAAACAAAAGCGGTAAACAAACCGCAAATGGCAACAGCATTAAAAACAAATTAAGGTTGGGTTCCAGTACGCTCAATAGCGCAGTAGTGTCTCCACTGGTAAGGATGCCCGCACCCTCTTTGTAAACAATGGCTAGGACAAAGGGAATCTGCATTATCTGACTTACAAATATTATTATAAGCGATACCAATAAATACCGCCAAAATTCGTGTTTGTAATTAAATACCTGTTTTAAATACATATGCTATAAAATAAAATCCCTTTAATGGGAGTTAACTTGTAATTAAATTTTTGTTCCAGTTTTTTTGGATATTGTAATGCAAGGCACCATTTTTAACCTCCAACGGGCTATCTATATTGTTTGTATACAAACTGCCCGTTCCCAAACCTTGCGGCAATGGGTTTTTCAAGGTATACGTCCATTGCGCTATGGCATTGAGCCCTACGTTGCTCTCCAAGGCACTTGTTACCCACCAACCTATATCCATATTATTGCAAAGTGAGATCCATTCTTCTGCGCCTTTGTAACCGCCAATTAAACTTGGTTTTAAAATTATGTACTGTGGCTTGATAGTTTGTAGCAGTTCTTGCTTTTTTGTTACATCAAAAATGCCAATTAATTCTTCATCCAAAGCAATGGACAGCGGAGTTTGTTGGCACAACTGTTCCATTATTTTCCATTGGCCGGGTTTTATGGGCTGCTCGATGGAATGGATATCCAGCGTTGCCAGTTTTTCCAATTTTGATAAGGCTTCATTTGGAAAAAATGCACCGTTTGCATCTACGCGAAGTTCTATTTCTTTTGCTGAAAAGCTACTTCTTATGGCCTTTAAGAGTTTGAATTCCGTATCAAAATCAATGGCGCCAATTTTCATTTTTATACAATTGAAGCCGGCTGTTATTTTTTCGGAAATTTGCTGGTTCATAAACTTCTCTTCGCCCATCCAGATGAGTCCATTTATGGGGATTGCGCTTTTTCCCTGTGTAAAATCTGAAGGGAATAATTCAAATTTATTTTTACTCTGAAGTGATAAAAAAGCTTGTTCTACACCAAACTGTATTGAAGGAAACTCCAATAAAGCTTTCCACAAGGCTTCTTTTCCCAATTGTATATTCTTACAGACCCAATTAAGCTTTTCTTCATAATGCGGGGTATCGTCAATACTTAACGAGCGTAAAATACCGCATTCGCCAATACCGGTTTTTCCTTCATCTTCAATAACAATAAACCAAGTTTCCTTATGGGTAAGTATCCCTCTTGAGGTTCCGCTGGGACGTTTAAAATGAAGTAAATGTTTTTTATAAGATGCCTTCATTTACAGTTCTATACTTTCACCAATTTCTAATAGCATCAAGTCTTTTCCGGCATTGTAAAACTGTTTTTTAGCATCTTCGTGATCAATTTCAATATATCCAAAAGTATCAAAATGATAACCAAGAACCTTATCGCATTCAACAAAATCTGAAGCCGTAATGGCGTCTTCCACACCCATTGTAAAATTATCCCCAATGGGCAAAATAGCCAAGTCTAACTTGGTACGCAACGGAATGAGCTTCATGTCCATTGTAAGTGCGGTATCGCCGGCTATGTAAATGTTTTTATGCTCGCTCTCTATTACAAATCCGCCGGGTTGTCCGCCATAAGAGCCATCGGGAAAGGAGGACGAATGTATTGCGTTTACGTATTTTACAATACCAAACTCGAAGTCCCAATTTCCGCCATGGTTCATTGGGTGCGATTCAATGCCCATTTTACCGTAATGAGATGCTATTTCGGCATTAGAGACCACTACTGCGCCTGTTCGCTTGGCAATGTTTTCGACATCCAGGACATGATCTCCATGGGCATGGGTTACCAAAATATAATCGGCTTTTATGGCATCGATATCTATGTGCGAAGCCCTTTCGTTCCCCGAAATAAACGGGTCTACCAAAATATGTATATCGTCTATTTGGATTCCTAAGGAAGCATGTCCGTAAAATGTAATCTTCATCAGTTTGATTTTTTGATTAAACAAAGCACAAAATCATAATTAATCATGATTTCCCAGCCTAAAATTAAGGAAATTTAATCGAAATAAAACCAAAAACGAACACCTTGTAAATTCTTGTCGATATTTATTTTGGAACGTAGCTGATTGGCAAGCCTTCTTATAAGGTTCATTCCCATTGAGCCAGACACTTCGGTATCGAACCCATCGGGGAGCCCCATGCCATCGTCTTTATATTCAAACAATATTCTGTTGTCTTCTTCTTTTATCAAGCTAATGTATATGTTTCCTTTGTTGCCGTGCTCAAATGCATATTTAAAAGAATTGGAAATGAGCTCGTTTAAAATCAAACCAATGGGAATAGCCCTGTCTACGTCCAGTTCTGAACTTTCTGCATTGATGTGTATATGAATTTTGTCTCCGTTTTTTTTGTATACAGATTGAATGCTTGCCGATAACGATTCTATGTATTCCTGCATTTTAATGACCGAAAGATCCTCGTTTTGATATAATTTTTGATGAATCAATGCCATTGCCTTTACCCGGCTTTTACCTTCTTCCAAGGCATTTATGGCCGACTTGCTTTTGGTATTTTTTGTTTGAATGCTCAACAAGCTCGATACCACCTGTAAATTGTTTTTTACGCGGTGATGGATCTCCTTGAGCAAGGAATCTTTTTCTATTAATGAGTTTTCTATAATTCGTTTTTGGTTTTCAATTAGGCGCTTATTTTTTGTACTTTTTAAATACGCAACAATTAATCCAATTACACAAAGTATACATAATGCCAGCGCAGAAACACTTAGGTAGATTGCCTTTTCCCGTTCTAAAATCTCTGCCTTATTTTTTTCAAGGTTAAGGCGTTGCCTTTCTATGGTTTCTTTTTGGTTTTTAAGGTCGAATTGCACCAAAAGGCTCAGCAATTGCTTTTTTCTACTGCTATAATCTACCGAATCTTTAAGTTTTACATATTTTTTAAAAAAAAGCGAAGCAGAATCGGGGGAACTGTCTTTTAAGTAAAAATTGGCCCGTAAGCGATTGTAATTAACCGAGTTGGACTTTACTACTTTTTGCTGCTGGACAATACTGTCCAGATATGCCTTTGCCAATTCAAGATTGTTAATTTCCAGGTAACATTCGGCAATATTGCCCCATAAATCGACCGTGGTTTTGGAATACATGCCATTATCGTGTATTTTACTGGCAGAAACCCCAGCCTCTAAATAAGGGAGCGCATCCTTGAATTTGCTCTGGAACATTTTGCATTTTCCTAAATTGCTTTCTATTTTACCTTTTAAGAAAACGGCTTCGTTAAACCTGTCGACACTAATACTGGTATCCTTTAGGTAATTATCGATGCTTTTTTTGGCAGTTTCTATGTCTTTTAGCGCCGTGTATATGGAACCATCTTTTAAAAGATAAACTCCAAGATCGTTGTAATACTTTGCCTTATAAAATTCGTCGTTGCTTGTTTCCAGTTTGGTTTTATTGGCAATTACATATTCCATCATGGCCTGTCTGTACAAGCCTAATTCTGCATATACATCATACAGGACAATAGCTACCCCGGCATTTTTAAGGTCCCTTCTAATTTCCAGTTGCTTATCGTACAATTGCAGCTCTTCATAAAGCTTATCCAGGGTTTTAAGCAACTGTATTTTTACTTCCCTGCCCAGTTTTCCTTCTTTTTGATATAGCAATTCGGCTATTAAAGCTCCTTTATCGTAGTTTCCAACATCGTAATAAAGCTGGGCCAAAATAGTCTTGTATTTAAATACGGTAACAGAATCCTTGTATTTTTCGGCTTCAATTAAAGGTTTGTTTATGGAATCCAGCCAAGTATATGCCGAGCTAATCTGGTAACGGTTATTGGTATTAAAAAAGTAATTGAAACGTTCTTCGGTAGAATTAATCTTTAAAAACTCCTTTAAAGGATCGTTGTTAACGGTATCGGCCTTTTGGGCATAGCAAATTACAACTGCATTAAGCAGCAAGAACAAAAAAACGGTCTTTTTATATGTTGTGTAGCGTTGCAATGCTATTTCTAACTTTAATCCCATAAAATGGGCTTTTATTTTCCGTTGGCACTGTGGCACGAACCGGCCTTTATCGATCGAATACATGTTCCAGGCTGGTTGGCCATCAATATAAAACTTTAAAAAAGCCTAAATACAATATTTAGGCTTTTTTTCAGATAACATATATAATAATTAATCCTCCAAGCGTCATTATTATATAATTAACATCTTAACAGCGCGGTAAACTTAGTCTATATAACCGAAAAAAGTAAATTTTTGTTGTATAAGAAGAGTTTTATGTGGTAAAAAAGTTTAAATATGAAATTCTGTGAAGAATAATACATTTTTACTTGTAAGCAATTGACTGCCTTTTAAAATAAAAAGAGTTTTAAGGGGGGACTTAAAACTCTTTTATAATAACATTATGAAAAAATAAGTTGTCTTTGCTATTAACCAACTTTTTAATTATCAACAGGGCTAACTTATGGCTTCTTTTAGAGGAATAATAATTTTTGTTGTGTAAACGGCATATAGTGTTGTATAAAGCACAAATATGTTCGCAAACATACTTTCTGGTAAATTTTGGCTCTCTATTCTTGGTTGAATTGAAAACAAAAAAAAGAGTTTTAGATTGCTCTAAAACTCTTTTTAAATACCATTTAATTAGGTAGGTAGTAGTAAGTAATAGTATAGGTTTAAGGCTTTGCGTTTTTAATTGATATATTGGGGCTTAATCAATTTTTAACTAACAACACTCCAAATATATACTGCTTACTTAATACTAAAAAATTATTGTTGTATACTCCTCTTTTTATGTGGTTAAAAGACTACATTATGTTGTTAACGAAATTTTAAGAGTTCATATTTGAAAGAATAAACTCCCTAAATTCCTTGGAAATGGGAATGTTTTTCCCATTTATCATGATGTCTTTTGTATTGATGGCTTCAATTTGATCGATATTAACAATATACGACTTATGAGCACGGTAAAATTGCTTGGAAGGCAATTTTACCAGGTAATCCTTTAAAGCCGACCGAACCAAAAAGGTTTTGTCTTCGGTATAAACTTCAAGGTATACATTATCTGCTTTGACATAATGAATATCGTCAAAAGGAATCCTGTAGTAATGTTGGTTCTTTTTAACGAAGATTGAATTTCGCAATACGGAGTTGGAAACCATTTTGCCATCGTCCTCTTCTTCTACGGCCGATCTTTCCGTAATAACCGATGTCTCATCGTTAAAATTGGAAAGCGCGATCTCTATTGAAGTAAAAAGGTCCTGTTGTTCAAATGGTTTTACCAAATAACCGTTTGGTTTTACACTCTTAGCATTCTCTACGGTAGCTTTGTCTGAGTTTGAGGTTACAAAAATAAAGGGGATGTTGTAATTTTGCCTGATATGTTTTCCCAGGTCTATCCCTGTTTTTTTCGATGCGAGAACAATATCCACGAGCGCTAGGTCTATATCTTGGCTTGAGAGTGCTTCTACGGCACTTTCGTAATCTACTACGTTTGCCACGATTTCGTACCCGATGTCTTCGAGCATGGATTGCATGTCGTCTGCAATGATTACATTGTCCTCGACAATTAGAATCTTAATTAGTTGGTCCAAAATTTTGTGCTGTTAAAATCTGTTCTAAATCTACAAAAAAATATTATAACCAAGCAAGAACAGGATTGCAAATAGAAAAGTGCTCAGTGCTAATTTTTTTAGTTCAGGGTCTAATTTTGCTGCATCTTTGGTAAGCTTTACCCTTTTAAGATGCATTATTAAAGGCAGGTACGAGATTAAAAATAACAGGTTGTATGCAGCATTATAATTCAAAATTAAATAGATAATCCCAAAAGCCATTGCCAAAATAATAATACTAAAATGGTAAATTTTGGCTTTGTCTATACCAATTTTAACCACCAACGTATTTTTATTGGCTTTTTTATCGCTGTTCATGTCCCGCATATTATTGAGGTTTAAAACCCCTACACTTAACAACCCGACCGAAAAAGCAGGTAAAAAAACATCAATGCTTAACTGTTGCGTATATAAAAAATAAGTACCTAAAACACTCACCAAGCCAAAAAAAACAAATACAAAAACATCTCCATAGCCCCTATAACCATATGCGGTATTTCCAACGGTATATTTTATGGCCGCTACAATTGCAGTTATTCCCAAAAGAAAAAATATAATGGAGTGATTGAAATTTCGGTTTTCAAAAGACACATAAATAAGAAAAATAGCCGAGGCCAAGGTCAAAATAGTAGTAATGATAATTGCCGTCAACATTTCCCTGTCGGTCACAATACCGCTTTGCAGTGCCCTCATGGGGCCAATACGTTCCATATTATCGGTACCTTTTACCCCATCGCCATAATCGTTGGCAAAATTAGAGAGCACCTGTAGCCCAACGGTTGTAATTAAGGCCAGTATTAAAATAGTGCCATTAAAAAAACCTTCTGAAAAAGCAATGGCCGAACCAACAATAATACCAGATATTGAAAGGGGCAATGTTCTAAGCCTGGCGGCCGATAAAAGAGTTTTTATTTTTGTCATTCAAATAAATTATAGGCCATCTTCAATCTTGATGCGCTTTCCGTTTTTATAAGAAGCTACAAAAGCATCTTGAAAGCCAAGCGCTATGAGTTCCTTTCTAAATATTTTTGCATCGTCTAATGAAGTAAAATTGCCCAATGAATATTTATTGTAAGGTTTGTCCTTGTATTGATTAATGTTCCGAAGTTCTTCTGAATATAAAGAAAGGTCTCTGTTTTCCAGTGCAGCAATTTGTACGGCATAAATAACTTCAGAATTAAGGTCCCTGTAATCTATGGTGCTTATCTCCTGTGGAATATTACTTTCAACCTTGGTTTCGAGCATGGATATTTGTTGCTGGTAATTATCAATTTCATTTGTATTGATAAGCTTTTTGTTTTTGGATTGCAGGTATGTGTCGTTAACATACACGGAAGGTTTTACAAAATATAGGGCGACTCCAACAACAAGAATCATTACAAGTGAAATTGAGGTCCATTTAAAAATATCCTTTTTTCTCAATATCTCTTCTTTTTCTTCCCTTTGTTTACGCAATTCGTTTAAAAGGCGTTCTTCGTTAACCTCTTTAGATTCGATAGTCTTGTGCAAATCTACTAAGTGATGTTCGTCAATGTATGGCATAATACATATCTTTTTGATTAAACAATCAGTTATTTTATGCTACGGAATCCACTTTATATCTTTAAAATTAGGTTTTCTTTTTTCTAAAAATGCATTCCTTCCCTCTTTCGCTTCTTCGGTCATATAAGCCAATCTGGTTGCTTCTCCGGCAAAGACTTGTTGACCAACCATACCGTCATCGGTAAGGTTCATTGCAAATTTGAGCATCTTTATGGATGTGGGGGATTTTTCTAATATTTCCTGCGCCCATTGATAGGCCGTACTTTCGAGCTCGTCGTGTGGAACAACGGCATTTACCATGCCCATGTTAAAAGCTTCCTGTGCGGAATAGTTTCTTCCTAAAAAGAAAATCTCCCGAGCCTTTTTCTGCCCTACCATTTTAGCAAGATAGGCAGAGCCATAGCCACCGTCAAAGCTGGTAACATCGGCATCTGTTTGCTTAAATATGGCGTGTTCCTTGCTTGCCAGCGTCATATCGCAAACCACGTGCAAACTATGTCCGCCACCAACGGCCCAGCCTGGAACTACGGCAATAACCACTTTTGGCATAAAACGTATAAGTCGTTGAACTTCAAGAATATTCAACCTGTGCATCCCATCTTCTCCAACATATCCTTGGTGGCCGCGCGCTTTTTGGTCGCCACCACTACAAAAGGAATAAACACCATCTTTTGTAGAAGGCCCTTCGGCAGACAACAAAACAACCCCAATGCTTGTATCTTCTTGCGCATTGTAAAACGCTTGGTATAATTCACTGGTCGTTTTTGGCCTAAATGCATTTCTAACATTGGGACGGTTAAATGCAATTCTGGCTACACCATTGCATTTTTTATAGGTAATATCTTCAAATTCCTTAACAGTTTCCCACTGTGGTAAGCTCATACTTATTGGTATTTTTTTCAAATGTAACAGATAAACTTTGCATTTCTAAATAAATGCCCGTTTTTTTGAGCAAATACAACGCCTCAAAGCAGTTCTTTGCCATTTTCCCCTTAAAAAAACGTTCTAAATGCTTATACCAAGGATATTCCGTCTTCTTTTATCAGGATTTGCTTGTTTTTGTACAAAACGCCAATAGCCTTTTTAAAGCTTTTTTTGCTCATCCCTAAAATAGCTTTTATGTCTTCGGGGTTGCTTTTATCGTGCAGGCCTAAAAACCCGTGGCTCCTTTTAATGGCCTCCAGTACTTTTTGAGAAGCTGGCTCTAAATTTTTAAAACCAATAGGTTGCAGACTAATGTCTATTTTATGGTCCTCCCTAATTTTTTTTACATACCCCTTTATGTGCTGGCCCAGTTTTAAGTCTTCAAAAATTTCGTCGTTGTAAACCAGCCCCTTATGTTTCTGGTTGATAATAACCTCTACCCCTATCTCGGTAAAACGGGATACAATAAGTTCTACTTCTTGATAAGCCTCAACCGTCAAGACATCGTTATCCATATACTGGTTTGTTTTACTGGAGGCAACCATCCTATCGGTTTCGTCGTCTAGATAAGCATATACCAAATACCATTTGCCGGCCTCCATTTTTCGGGCCTGCTCTTTAAACGGCACAAATAAATGTTTTTCAAGCCCCCAGTCTAAAAATGCGCCAATATTGTTCACCTCTACAGCTTTTAACAGAGCAAATGTGTCTTTGGTTATTTTCGGGGTCAACGTTGTGGCTATGGGACGTTCTTCATGGTCCAGGTAGCAAAATACTGCCAACGTATCTCCAATTTCGTAATGTTCGGGCACATATTTATTGGGCAAAAGTATATCGTTTCCATCATCATCGCCCAAAAACAAGCCCACAGAAGTTTCCCTTAATATTTCAAGCGTATTATATTCTCCTATCTGTATCATTTTATAATTGTAACAAAATAATTGCAAAGGACGCTATTTAATATTGAATTTTTTAATTTTTATATGAATAACTTTCTGTTGATGCATAAATTAAGTTTCCATGTAATAAAACTGAAAACCGGCAACGTCAAACTTCGTTTAAATGAAGATTATATATACAAATGTCTTGCAATTTCCCATAAATTAACCCCGTAAAGCTGTCAATTCAATAAATGTTATTAATTTTGACACTTATGCAACAACATGTAAACATAAAGAACAAAAAGGCCCGTTTTGAATATGAAATTTTAGACAAATATGTGGCGGGCATCGTTTTATCGGGAACAGAAATAAAGTCCATACGACAAAGTAGGGCTTCCATTGCCGAAAGTTTCTGCGAATTTAATGATGCGGGCGAGCTTTTTGTTATCAACATGACCATTGAAGAGTATACGCATGCTACGCATTTTAACCATAACCCAAAAAACGCCCGCAAGCTTTTGCTAAACAAAAGGGAGTTGAAAAAATGGCATAAATCGGTAAAAGTATCGGGAAACACCATTGTACCGCTACGGTTGTTTGTTAACGACCGCGGTTTGGCCAAAATGGAAATTGCGCTGGCAAAAGGTAAAAAACTGTACGACAAGCGCGAAACCATAAAAGACCGCGACAACAAGCGCAATCTGGACAGGATAAAAAAAGCTTATAATTAGCTGTTTTTCCAGGTAGTTGTTGAGTGTTAGGGATTAGTGAAAAGGGAAGAGTGAAAAAGGGAAAAGTGATGAGGTGGTTAGTTATTTGTTAATGGTTAATTGTTGAACCTCTGAACTCTCAACTCTCAACACATAGCATCGTAACAACATAACAGCGTAACAATCTTAAACCTTGAACTTTGAATCCTTTTCCTTGTTAACTTTATCGACTCCTTACATTACGCGACTTCTCCTTCGTCGAAGTGACAGTGATTTTAGTAAAAAGTGAAAAGGGACAAGGGATTAGTGAAAAGCGACAATAATCAAGTCCAATGATAATAGCATAGTTACGTAACATCGTAGCTACATAACAACGAGAACTGACAAATTAACAGTTAACTATTAACAAGATATCTAGCCTAAAAATCAGCCCTTTTTATCTTCATCTACAACAGCAATTTCTTTTGGTGCCTTCCAAATGCTTAAACATATCAGTCCGGATATCAACAAAGAGGCAACTGCACCTACTATAAAAAAAGTCCTTCCGTCATTACCCCTGTCCAACGTATAATCCAACACGCCAAAAAGTACAATCCCTAGAATAACGTCTAGTCCTAATTGAATAATCCAATAAGCAATTTTTCCTTTTTTGGTAAGTTTATTTAAAAATAATCTGTCGAGCATATTTTATATGTTTAATTTCTATCTTCAAGCATTGGTACAAACCTAAATTCGCCAAATTCATGTTTTTCAAATTCTTTGGGGGACTTTCTCGTGTACAATGTCATGGTTTGAACGGCATCACCAACCGGAATTACCAGCCTGCCCCCTACTTTAAGTTGCGCCATAAGGGGTTTGGGCACAAAAGGAGCCCCGGCGGTTACAATAATACCATCAAATGGAGCCTCGTCCGGCAAGCCCTTGTAGCCATCTCCAAAAATCATTTTTTTGGGCTTGTATCCCAGTTTCGGGAGGAATAGGTTTGTTTTTTTAAACAATTCCTTTTGTCTTTCAATGGTATAGACCACGGCACCCAATTCCAGCAGCATGGCTGTCTGGTATCCGCTTCCGGTACCTATTTCCAAAATTGTGTCGCCTTTTTTTATGTTCAACAATTCCGTTTGGAAAGCAACTGTATAGGGTTGGGAAATAGTTTGACTGGCACCAATGGGAAAAGCTTTGTCTTGGTAGGCATGATCTTCAAAACTGCTGTCCATAAACAAATGTCGGGGAATTTTCTTTACGGCATTAACAATCCGCTTGTCCGAAATTCCTTTTTCCTGTACAATCCCGGCCAGTTTGTTACGCATTCCTTGGTGTCTATAGGTATCTTTCAAGTGTTAGGTTTGTTTTAATCGTGGAGTAAAATTATAAATTTTCAATCGAACTTCTATGCCCTATTTTCTACTTATATCATTATCAGCTGTAAAATAACAAGTTAAAGTTTTCAACAATGGTATTGCCAACAATTAATTGCGTTGTATACCCCATGGCTTATAGATACCGTATTTCCTTCAGAAAACAAAAAGCAACAGCATCTTTATTCTCTTTTTTTATGCTATTTTTAAAAACACTTATTAATAAGGTTGAAAGAATCCATCAATAACCTTATTTTTGTTAAAAAACATATAGTATGCTTAAAGCAGGTGTTCTAGGTGCCGGTCACCTTGGAAAAATTCATTTAAGGCTTATCAATCAATCTGATAAATACCAACTGGTTGGTTTTCACGACCCTGACGAAAAAAACGCCAAAAAAATTGTAAAAGAATTTGGTTATAAATATTATCCATCCATCGAAGAACTTATAGATGCCGTTGATGTTGTTGACATTGTAACGCCCACGCTATCTCATTACAAATGTGCCGTTCAGGCCATTAAAAAGGGGAAACACGTTTTTTTGGAGAAACCCATTACCAAAACCATTGAACAGGCCGAGGAACTTATTTTATTGGCCAGGGAAAACAATGTAAAGGGACAGGTTGGGCATGTGGAGCGCTTTAATCCCGCATTTATGTCTGTAAAAGACAAGATAGAAAACCCCATGTTTATAGAAACACACCGTTTGGCGGAGTTCAACCCGCGTGGTACGGACGTTCCCGTTGTCCTGGACCTTATGATCCATGATATTGACATTATTTTAAGTGTTGTAAAGTCTCCGGTAAAAAGCATTAACGCAAGCGGGGTTTCGGTAATTAGCAAATCTCCCGACATTGCCAATGCCCGGATTGAATTTGAAAATGGTTGCGTTGCCAATTTAACGGCTAGCAGGATTTCGCTTAAAAACATGCGTAAATCAAGATTTTTTCAACGCGATGCCTATATTTCGGTAGACTTTCTTGAAAAACAGGTAGAAGTTGTAAAAATGAAGGATGCTCCAAAGAAACCGGACGAGTATGCACTGGTATTACAAAATGCAGAAGGCGATAAAAAGCAAATCTATTTTGAAAACCCCAAAGTAACCCAGAACAATGCCATTCTAGATGAACTGGAAACTTTTGCCGATGCAATTAACAACAATACGGAAACCGCGGTTAGCCTGGAACAAGGCACGGCAGCCCTAAAAGTGGCCATGCAAATTGTAAGTCTCGTGGAACGCGGCTAAAACCGGGGTTATTAATTACAAATATTAAATATGACGACTCTAAAAAAAATAGCAGTAATTGGTGCTGGAACAATGGGAAATGGCATTGCGCACACTTTTGCACAAAACGGTTTTTCGGTTAATTTGATTGATATTTCTGAAGACTCCATACAGCGCGGACTACAGACCATAGAAAGAAACCTTGACCGTATGCTGGCCAAAGAAAAAATTTCTGAAAAAGAAAAAGCCAGTACCTTAAAAAATATCAACTCTTTTACAGATACAAAAAAAGGTGTTGAAAATGCCGATCTTGTTATTGAGGCCGCAACCGAAAATGAGGCCCTAAAACTTAAGATTTTTGGCGATTTAGGTAAATTTTGCTCAAGTTCTACCATTTTGGCCACCAATACATCTTCTATTTCCATTACAAAAATAGCAACTGCGGTTGCCCATCCCGAGCGTGTTATCGGCATGCATTTTATGAATCCCGTTCCCATCATGAAATTGGTAGAAGTCATAAAAGGCTATAATACCAGCAACGAAGTGCTATCTTCCATATTCCAACTTTCTAAAACCATAGGGAAAGTTCCCGTGGAAGTAAACGATTATCCGGGCTTTATTGCCAACAGAATATTAATGCCCATGATCAACGAAGCCATAGAATCGCTTTACAACGATGTTGCCGGAGTTTACGAAATCGATACCGTTATGAAACTGGGAATGGCCCACCCCATGGGACCCTTGCAATTGGCAGATTTTATTGGTTTGGATGTTTGCTTGTCCATTTTAAACGTATTGTATAGCGGATTTAAAAATCCAAAATATGCACCATGTCCGTTATTGGTAAACATGGTTACCGCAGGAAAGCTGGGCGTAAAATCCGGAGAAGGCTTTTACGATTATTCCGAAAGTAAAAAAGCCGAAAAGCTAGCTAAACAGTTTTTGTAAGCAGTTGGTAGTCAAAATAAACCAAGAACCTGAAACCTCAAATAGTGATTAGTGAAAAGGGATTAGGGAATTGTTAATTGTTAATGGTTATTAGGGAAGAGGGAAAAGTGATTAGGGATAAGTTATTAAACTTTGACCCTTTGAACCTCTGGAGTCTCAACCCTCAACAACATAGCATGATAGCAGCATAACAACCAAAAACCTGAAACCTGAAACCTGAAACAAAAAAACAATCGTTAACTATCAATAGAAAAAAGTATGGTAAAAATCATTCCATTTGCGGCAGTACGACCTACCAAGGACAAAGTAAGCCTTGTAGTGTCCAGGTCGTATGAAGATTACCCCACCAACGAGCTTAACGCCACTTTATCATACAATCCGTTCTCCTTTTTGCACATTATCAACCCGGGGTATAAATTTCATCATGACATCTCTGGCGAAAGGCGTTTTTCATTGGTACGGAACCGCTATTTGGAATTTATAGAAGAAAATGTTTTTACAAAAGATGAAAGTCCGTCGTTGTATATCTATAAAATAAAAACCCGAAAAGGGGATTTTTGCGGCATCTTTGCTGGTGCCAGCGTAGAAGATTATCAAAATAACAGCATAAAAAAACATGAAGCCACATTACAAACACGGGAAGAATTGTTTAAGGATTACCTAAAAACAGTAGGCTTTAATGCAGAGCCAGTGCTCCTTACCTACCCCGATAATGCAGAAATCGATGCTATTATAACAACGGTTACCAAAGAAATACCCGAATATGAGTTTGCTACCACCGACAAGGCAGTTCATTGTTTATGGAAAATCAGCAATTTAAAAATTATCGATACCATACAGCAGGTATTTAAAAAAATGGATTGCGTTTATATTGCCGATGGGCATCACCGTTCTGCATCATCCAATTTATTGGCAGAAGAATTAAAGAGCAACAACCCAGACCATACCGGAAAAGAGCCTTACAATTATTTTATGAGCTATTTTATACCGGAATCCAACCTAAAAATATACGATTTTAACCGGATGGTAAAAGACCTGAACGGATTGAGCAAAGAGGAATTCCTAATTCAGCTCGACGAGCATTTTAGAATTGAAAACCGTGGCGACGACCTATACAAGCCTTCAAAAAAACACCATTTCGGTATGTATCTCGATGGTGAGTTCTATTCGCTCTACCTTAGAAAACATTACGAGTTCAGCAATTCATTGAGCGAACTGGACACTCATATTTTATACATCACGGTGTTAAAACCCATTTTGGGGATAGAAGACCTGAGAAACGACAATAGGATTGAATATGGTTATGGGAAATACAATACCATTAAAATGAAAGACTTCATCGATCAGGGTAAATTTAAGGTTGGTTTCAGCCTTTTTCCCATAAAGGTGGATCAAATGAAAAAAATATCGGACGAAGGCCTTAAAATGCCGCCAAAATCGACTTACATAGAGCCCAAACTTAAAAGCGGACTCACTATTTATGAGTTTTAGAAAGCATTAGTTAAAAAAGATAAAAAATGTCCATCAAAGAAAATTTAGAACAGATTAAAGCATCGTTACCAAAAAATGTAACCCTTGTAGCCGTTTCCAAAACAAAACCAGAAAGCGACATAATGATTGCTTACGGTGCCGGACAACGTGTTTTTGGGGAGAACAAAATACAGGAAATGACCTCTAAATGGGAAAATCTTCCGAAGGACATAAAGTGGCACATGATTGGTCACGTACAGCGCAACAAGGTTAAATACATGGCACCATTTGTTAGCTTGATACACGGGGTAGACAGCCTAAAACTTTTAAAGGAAATTAACAAGCAAGCGCAAAAGCACGACCGTATTATTAACTGCCTATTGCAGGTACATATTGCCAAAGAAGATACAAAATTTGGCATGGATGAAGGAGAAGTTATTTCTTTACTGGGTTCGGACGAGTTTAAAAACATGCAAAATATTAAAATAATGGGCTTGATGGGCATGGCTACCTTTACCGAAGATGAAACCCGAATAAAAGATGAATTTACCTTTCTTCATGGCCTGTTTGAAAAATTAAAGGGAATTTACCCCGCTTCGGCCAAAATTAACATCGACACCCTTTCCATGGGAATGAGCGGCGACTACAATATAGCCATAGCCTGCGGAAGCAATATGGTAAGGATTGGGAGCAACATTTTTGGGGCCCGGAATTATAATTAAATCTGGAGTGCGGTTTTTTTGTTGCTTTTTAACTATTTTTAAATAATCGATTATACAATAAACACTACCAAATATATTAATGTACGCAATACTCGATATAGAAACCACAGGAGGAAAATATAATGAAGAAGGTATTACGGAAATTGCCATTTATAGGTTCGACGGCCATACAATAACCGACCAGTTTATAAGTCTTGTAAATCCCGAAAAAGAAATACAGCCCTTTGTAGTCAAGCTCACGGGCATCAACAATGCCATGTTGCAAACGGCTCCCAAATTTTTTGAAATTGCCAAAAGGGTTGTGGAAATAACCGAAAATTGCACCTTGGTAGCCCACAATGCCCAATTTGATTACAGGATATTGCAAACCGAGTTTAAACGGCTGGGCTACGATTACCAGCGAAAATCGGTTTGCACGGTAGAGCTGGCCAAAGAGCTCATTCCCGAACAGCCATCGTACAGTTTGGGAAAACTGGTGCGGTCGTTGGGCATACCCGTTAGCGATCGTCACAGGGCAAATGGAGACGCCCAAGCAACCGTTAAGCTTTTTAAAATGTTGCTCACCAAGGATGCTTCAAAAAAAATCATCCAAAACAACATAAGGGCCGAAAACGTAGGCCAACTTAACCCCAGGCTCATAGACATTGTGGAGCGCCTCCCAAATGCCGTCGGGGTTTTTTACATGCACGATCTTGACGGAAAGATTATGTTTTTGGCCAAGAGCAGGAATATCCAAAAAAGGGTTAATCAAATTTTTGTGAACACCTCCCGAAAATTCATGAAAATCCAAAAGGAAGTAAGGGCGGTAACGTACGACGAAACCGGTAATGAACTTATTGCGCTCCTAAAGGAAAATGCAGAAGTTAATTTAAACAAACCTCCTTACAATAAAAAAAGCAAAAAATTGTTCACACATGGCTTGTACCTGTCGAAAGATAAAAACGGATATTTTTTCTTAAAAATAAAAAAAGTAGAAAGCACCGGAAACTGTGTAACCACTTTCTCTAATTACCAACAGGCATATAACTTTTTACACAAGATCGATGAAGAATTTGAACTCTGCAATAAATTAAACGGACTATCGGAAGCAAAAAAAAATTGCTATAATTATACCATTGGTAAATGCAAAGGTGCCTGTATTGGCACAGAACCCGCCCAAACATACAATAAAAGGGTGAAAAAGGCCATTTTTGAATACAGTATAAACCATAAAACCATGCTTATTATAGACAAAGGAAGAAATGCAAGCGAGCATAGTTTTGTTTTTATAGAGGATGGTGATTTTAAAGGAATTGGGTATTTTGACTTAAACCATCAAATTAACAATATAGAAATTATAAAATCTATTTTGGCTCCCATGCAGCACACCAAAAATGCAAAACATTTAATACATGCTTACATTCGAAAAAAGAGAAATTTGAAAAAATTAAACTTTAACTAAATATGTATAAAAAACTACTAATACTACTACCCTGCTTATTGTTACACTTATCTTCTTTTTATACAGCTGCCCAAGAAAAAAAAGGAAGGGAAATTGACGATGTTACCAATGAAGAACTGGAAATGGCCATCTATCAAAAAGACACTACTGCAAACGCTGTGGTACTTTATGAAGAAGGCAATAATTATTTTGAGGTGGAACGAAAAGGCAATTTTCAGTTTATAAGACTTATAAAACAATACTATTGCAAAATAAAAATCTTAAACGAAAAAGGGTTTGACGAGGCCAATATAGAAATCCCCTTTTACCATGCAGATAAGGAAACAGAAAAAATTAGCAATATAAAAGCCATGACCCACAATGGTGCTCAAAAAATAGTAGTCGGCCAAAATGATATATATGTTACCGACATAAACGAACACTGGTCTGCTTACCGTTTTACTTTTTCTGATGTAAAAAAAGGCAGCGTGCTGGAATACCGCTATACGTTAAAATCGCCTTTTTTCTTCAATTTTGAAGGGTGGCAGTTCCAGTCGCATATACCAAAAGTAAAAAGTAGGTTCACCGCCCTAATTCCGGGCAATTATGTTTATAACCGGACATTGTTCGGTTCTCAAAAACTGGCCGTCAACGATGCATCCCTAAAAAAGAGCTGTTTCTATCTGGACGGGGCTTCCAATGGTGCAGATTGCGAAAAATTGACCTATGAAATGGTTGACGTCCCTGCCTTTAAGGAAGAAGAATACATGCTTTCTGAAAAAAATTATATTTCACGCATTAAATTTGAATTGTCAGAATTTCATGATTTCCGCGGAAGCAGCCATAAATATACCAAAAGCTGGGAAGACGTAGACAAAGAGTTTAGGTACGATAAAGATATTGGCAGGCAACTCAACAAGGTTAATTTTTTCAAGGATATTATTCCGCAGGAAGCCTTAAACGAAGAAAACAACATAAAAAAGGCCGAAAAAATCTATAATTTCATCAAAGAATATTACACATGGAACGGCAAATATGGATTATTTAGCGATTCTAGGATTACCGATGCATACAAAGAAAAATCGGGGAACATTTCAGAAATAAACATATCATTGATAAATGCATTAAAAGCTGCCGGACTGGAAGCAAAATTGGTATTGCTTTCCACGCGCCAAAATGGCTTGCCCACCAAACTGCACCCTATTATTTCCGACTTTAATTACTGCATTGCCATGCTGGAAATAAACAACGGCATGGTATTGTTGGACGCATCAGATAAATACGCACCTTTTGGTATATTGCCATTTAGGGCCTTGAACCATATTGGGAGGGTCATGGACTTTAAAAACGATAGCTATTGGATTGAAGTTTCGCCATACAAAAAAAACCACCATATACTTACAACTTCTGTAAAGATAGACGAAGAAGGGACCCTAAACGGGAAATTTAGACTTACAAGTTCCGGCTATTTTATGTTTTCTAAGTTGAAGGAGATAAAATCCCAATCGAAAGAGAAATATATTGAAGAATTGGGCAGCAGGTTCCAAAATATAGAAATAACTGATTATAATACGTCGGAAATGGGAAATTCCATAACCGAGACGTTTTCCTTTAAAATAAACGAAGGCGTAACCATTGTAAACGGCAATATTATCTTCTCACCGTTCCTGTTTAAAGACCTTACGGAAAACCCGTTTAAAGTTGAAAATAGGGGTTATCCCGTAGATATAGGCTATCCTAAAAAGTTTAGCAGCAATATTTCGGTTGCCTTTCCCGAAAACTATAAAGTAGAAAATACAATTCAACCCGAAACAACACTTTTAATAGAAAATGGGGGCAAATTGACCCTTATCAAGCAAGAAAAAGGCAACATTTTCAATATATTATATAATTTTGACCTAAATAAATCGTATTATCCAACAGAAGAGTACAAAGAGTTGAAAGCTATTTTTACAAAAGCAGTTAATATCCAGAATAACGAATCCCTGATTGCCAAAAAACAAGTATAACAATATAAAATGCTACAACGCCAAACAAAGGGAAACTGGAAAAGAAAACTTCATGAAATAATTTATGAAGCAGACACCCCTATGGGAAAATGGTTTGACATCATTCTGTTTTTAATCATAATTCTTAGTATTGTTTTGGTAATGCTGGAAAGCATCAAATCTTTCGACAAACGGTACCACACATATCTAATTACGGCAGAATGGGCTATTACGGTATTCTTTTCCCTGGAATATGTTGCAAGGATCATTTCAATAAAAAAACCGCAAAGGTATATTTTCAGTTTTTATGGCATAATAGATTTTATCTCTACGATCCCGCTGTATTTATCGCTGTTTTTTGGTGGTGCACATGTGTTGCTGGCCATTAGGGCGCTTAGGCTGTTAAGGGTATTTAGGATATTAAAATTAGTACGATTTATGGGCGAAGCCTCTCAACTCAAGGAAGCCATAAAATCGAGCCGCACCAAAATTGCCGTTTTTATTTACACGGTACTTATACTTTCGGTAATCATGGGAACCATTATGTACCTTATAGAAGGTGAAGAAGCCGGGTTTACAAGTATTCCAAGAAGTATTTATTGGACCATTGTTACACTTACCACCGTGGGCTATGGAGATATTGCCCCGGTAACGGATATCGGGCAGGTTATTGCCGCTATTATCATGATTCTCGGGTATGGAATAATTGCAGTTCCAACAGGTATTGTAACCGTTGAATTTGCCAAACAAGGAGGAAAAAAACAGCACATAGATACCAATACACAGGTATGCCCACATTGCAATGCAGAACACCATAAAGACAATGCCACCTTTTGTTATAACTGCGGAAATATATTAAATGAACAATAAAAAGTAC
This sequence comes from Galbibacter sp. PAP.153, assembly GCF_037029175.1. Lineage (NCBI taxonomy): Bacteria > Pseudomonadati > Bacteroidota > Flavobacteriia > Flavobacteriales > Flavobacteriaceae > Galbibacter > Galbibacter sp. PAP.153. The sequence continues at coordinate 103,535 of NZ_JAZEUN010000007.1, forward strand.
CTTATTACAGTTGTAGGGCCCACCGCCATTGGAAAAACTTCGCTGGCCATAAAACTCGCCAAGGAATATCATGCTGAAATCATATCGTCCGATTCGAGGCAGTTTTACAAAGAAATGCGCATTGGTACGGCCGTGCCCGAAGAAGAAGAACTGGCAGAAGCAAAACACCATTTTATCCAGCACAAATCTATATTTGAAGATTATTCTGTAGGCGATTTTGAAAAAGAAGCCTCCAAAATGCTCCATAAACTTTTTACATCAAACAATTTTGTAATCATGGCCGGGGGAAGCGGTTTGTACAACGATGCTGTAATAAAGGGCCTCGACGACTTTCCGGACATTGACCCAAGCATAAGACAGCAATTAAACCAACAGTTAAAAAAAGATGGCATTGAAGCCTTGCAGGACCGGTTAAAATCTTTGGATCCCGATCATTTTAACAATATGGACGTTCAAAACCCGCACCGGTTGATCCGCGCACTGGAAATTTGTATGGGAACGGGAAAACCCTATTCTTCATTTTTAAATCAAAAAAAAGAACAGCGCAATTTCCAGACCATCAAAATTGGCTTGACCGCCGAACGGGAAACAATCTACAACCGTATCAACCAACGGGTGGGCGTCATGATGCAAAACGGCCTGCTGGAAGAAGCAAGGAAACTACATCAGTATAAAAACTTAAACGCCTTGCAAACGGTAGGCTACAAAGAATTATTTAATTATTTGGATGGTAAATGGACACTGGATTTTGCAGTTTCAGAAATAAAAAAAAATACACGGCGCTTTGCCAAAAGGCAACTAACGTGGTTGCGAAAAGACGAAGACATCCTTTGGTTTGACCATACCGCAAACCTATCTGATATCCTTCTAAAAGTCAATCAAAAAATAGAGGCTTAATATATCCTTTAAATAATTATCTTTAAGCTCATAAAATTGCTATATGAATTTATTTTTCAGAAAAATAATAGTAGACCGTGTACGTAAAAAGTATAAAAAGACCACGCATACCGAGCACGATAGTTTTAAGCAGCAGGTAAAAGACCTTGAAGTTGAGATAAGCCATGAAATACACGATATTTTATACTTATTTATCGGGGTCTTGGCAGCTTCGTTTGGCTTAAAGGGGTTTTTATTGCCAAGTTCGTTTATAGACGGTGGCGTTACGGGTATTTCGTTAATCGTTAGCGAGCTTACCAGTTGGCCATTGTCCATTCTTATTTTTATCCTCAACCTTCCTTTTGTAATCCTTGCTTATATTGCCATTAATAAAAGGTTTGCCATCAATAGCATTATCGGCATTTTATTATTGGCCTTGGCGGTCCATTTTATCCCCTTCCCCACAATTACCAACGATAAAATTCTTATTGCGGCCTTTGGCGGTTTCTTTCTTGGGCTGGGCATTGGCATGGCCATACGCGGCGGGGCCATTATAGACGGTACCGAGGTGCTGGCCATATATATAAGTAGAAAATCGAGTTTAACCGTTGGAAATGTTATACTGCTTTTCAATATTGTTATTTTTATGACAGCCGCTTATATTTTTACCACCGAAATAGCGCTGTATGCCATTTTAACCTATTTTTCGGCTTCAAAAACGGTAGATTTTGTTATAGATGGCATCGAGGAGTTTATTGGCGTTACCATTATTTCCGAGAGGCACGACGCCATCCGTAAGGCCATTATCCATAAAATGGGCCGTGGTTGCACTATTTATAAAGGAAAAAGGGGCTTTTCTGCCGATAACAGCCAACTAAAGGACATAGACGTGGTATACACGGTAATAACACGTTTGGAAATGTCTACCTTGAAAACCGAAATTGATAAAATAGACAAGAATGCCTTTATTATTATGAACTCGGTAAAGGACACCAAGGGCGGAATGATTAAAAAGAAACCGTTGACTAAGATAAAATCGTGAGCCAAAAAGATGGCCTGAAAAACATTTTATAAAAGATTTTTTAAGTAGTCTCTTCCTTTTTTTCTTTATGAAGGGAAAACCATACCCCTGCACCCAAGGAAACCCCAATAACAGACAACGAAAGCCATTCGGGAATTTCTATATGATGGGAAAGTATCATTTTAATTCCCACAAAAGTCAATATTACCACGAGGCTGTATTTTAAGTACCCAAAACGTTCCAGCATGTTTGCCAGAAAGAAATACATGGAACGCAGTCCTAAAATGGCCATTATATTGGAACTGAACACCAAAAACGGATCGGAAGTAATGGCCAAAATAGCCGGAATACTGTCTAAAGCAAAAAGTATGTCGGTAAACTCAATAATAATAAGTGCTATAAAAAGCGGCGTAGCAACCAATAAATGCTTTTTTCTTGTAAAAAAGTGTTCGGAATCCATATGTGTGGTTACCGGAATAACCTTTCTTATAGCTTTGTATACAAAAGATTTTTTGGGGTCGTAAGCATCGTCGTCCTTTTCCAAAGCAAGCTTAATGGCCGTATAAATAAGGAATACGCCAAAAACGTAAATAATCCAATCGAATTTTTTAATAAGGTATACGCCAAACAAAATCATTAATGCCCTAAAGACAATAGCCCCGATAATTCCCCAGAACAATACGCGGTGCTGATAGATTTTAGGAATTTTAAACGAAGTAAATATTACGGCAATTACAAAGATATTGTCCACGCTCAAGGAAAGTTCTATTAAATATCCCGTAATGTATTTTAAGGTAGCATTTGAAGGTGAAAGTTGGTCTACGTTGTCGATCCAACCATGTTTGAATATAAAAAACACCAATAACGAGAAAAGCATGGCAATACTCACCCAAATGGCGGTCCACATAGATGCTTCTTTATTGGTTATTTCATGGGGGTTTTTGTTAAAAATCCCCAAATCGATTGCTAAAAAAATTACAATCAGCGTTATAAACGATATCCAAACAATCATAAAAAGTTAATTTCTAGTATACAGCAAATGGTCCAAAACCGTAAAGTCCACACCCAAATCGTCTTTCAATTGGTATTCAAGCATAAGCTCGCCCCAATATTTTCCGTCGGAGAAGTCGGCAATAATCCATTTATGGTTCAATATTTTTATTTTATTAATTTTCATTGGGGCTCCGGACATTCCGTCATAAGGTATCAACGGATTGTTCCCTTTTTGCTCGTTGGTCTCCAATAATTTATCGGCTATGTAGCGCGAAGGATTTTCTAGTTGTAAATGATCGTAATATGCCAATGCATCGTCGTTGTTTTCCAAAGAAAAATATTGAAGGTCAAGATTGTTTAACGTGAGCGTTTCAATAGAATCGTTTAAACGTACATTGCTTTCTTCAAGGTGTTCAATTTTTACGGTTTCTTTTTCAAAATATTTCTTGGCGCTTACGTATTGATAAACAATATACAGGACCGCAAAGAAAAAAAGGTACATAAAAATATTACGTTTCATAGTATATGGAGTGTTTTTTTAATTATTTACTCACTAAGTGAGATTTAAGATGCTCCGACGCTTGCGTCGAAATGTTATATATTTTTTCCACTTAATGGCCCGTGTGCTTGCACCGGGGTTGTTTACTATTGTTTATCGAGCTTTATATTTCCAGGACTTGGTTGTCGTAAGCAATATAAACGTTTTTTGGCAATTCTTTTTGTGCTTCTTCATGAAATCCCATCATGGGGCTTATGTGTGTAAGATATGCCCTTTTTGGTTTTACAAGCTCAATAAATTCCAAAGCTTCATCAATATTAAAATGCGAATGGTGTTTTTCTTTGCGCAGTGCATTTACCACAAGCACTTCCACGCCTTTTAGTTTTTCAATTTCTTCTGCATCTATGCTTTTAATATCTGTTAAATATGCAAATTTATCAAATCTATATCCAAAAACCTGCAATCTATTATGAAAAGCGTTTATTGGTATTACCTGAAGGTTCCCTATTGAAACGGGCTTATTGTTTACCACTTCATGCCCCCGTACGGCCGGTGCTCCCGGGTACCTGTCTTTGGTTGCAAAAATATAGTCGAATTTAATACGCAGGGAATCCAAAACACGGGAATGTGCATAAATCGGGATATCTCCTTGCCTAAAAAAGAAAGGGCGTATATCGTCCAGTCCCATAATATGGTCGGCGTGCTCGTGCGTGAATAAAATCCCGTCAATACGCTTTACGTTATTGGCGAGCATTTGTTGCCTAAAATCGGGGCCGCAATCTACAACATAACAATAATTGGCCCATTCTACCATAACAGAAACCCTTAAACGCTTGTCTTTTGGGTCTTTGCTTTTAGACACAGGATCGTCACTTCCAATTATTGGAATTCCCTGCGATGTTCCGGTACCGAGGAAAGTTATCTTCAAAATCTCATTTTTCATCAAATTTATCACTTATATTCCGAATAGCTTCATGAAACTTTTTTAACTTTGCCATAAATATAAAACAGCTATGACATTAGTTTTAAAAGGGGATAAGAACTTTGAAAATGTTCCTTCGCTAAAAGCCAAAGCTTTACGCATAAATCTCAACGAGGATATTTACGGGACTTTTGCCGAGATTGGTGCGGGGCAAGAAACGGTTAGGCATTTTTTTAGGTCCGGTGGAGCTTCCGGAACTATTGCAAAAGCAATGAGTGCCTACGATAAAAACTTTAGCGATGCCATTTATGGAGTAGAAGATGATGGCCGATATGTTACCGAAGCCCGTTTAAAAAAAATGCTCTCGCATGAAATGATGCTCATGGAGCAGCGTATTCCCCGAAAGGACAATCCCAATAAGATATTCTTTTCGTATGCCAATACCGTTGCCACCATCGACTTTGCCAAAAAGTTTAAAGGCCATGGTTGGTTGGGCATTCGTTTTCAATTGGATCCCAATGAAGATTACAACGAAATTATTCTACACATCCGGTTTAAACAAAACGAAGCCCGGTTGCAACAGGAAACTTTGGGGATTGTTGGGGTAAACCTTATTTATGGTGCTTTTTACAAGCACCATAAACCAAAAAAATTATTGAAATACCTATACGACCATATAGACAACGATACCATTGAGATAGACACAATAAACTTTTCCGGGCCCCGCTTTGAAGAAGTAGACAACCGTTTAATGAGCTTGCAGCTTGTTAAAAACGGGATGACAGAAGCCGTAATGTTCGGGCCCGATGGAAACAATATCCTTCCGGCGGCCATTTTATACAAGAAGAATATTTTGGCGCTACGCGGAAGTTTCCGACCGGTTACCTCGGTAAATATGGACATGTACAAAAAATCTTATGAAATTTTTATACGTGAAAATAAAGTTGATGTCGATAATACCGTGGTAGTTTTTGAAATTACCCTATCCAATTTACGAGCCGAGGGCGAAATTGACGAAGAAGACTTCATGGACAGGGCACGCCTGCTATGTTCGCTTGGACAAACGGTAATGATTTCCAATTTCCAGGAATATTACAAATTGGTTGAATATTTCTCTGAATATTCCAAAGAACGCATGGCCCTTACCATGGGTGTAAATAATTTGGTAGATATCTTTGATGAAAAATATTACCGCCATTTAAGCGGTGGGATATTGGAAGCCTTCGGAAAACTTTTTTACAAAGATTTAAAAGTGTACCTATACCCAATGATAGACCAGGAAACCGGATTAACGGTTACCAGCAACAACCTAAAGGTTCACCCACGTATGAAGGAGCTCTACAAGTTCTTTAAGTACAATGGAAAAGTAGTTGATATTTTTGATTATGACGATTCCATTCTGGACATATTCTCGCGGGAAGTGCTTAAAAAGATTGCAACCGGTGAAAAAGGATGGGAAGAAATGCTTCCGAAAGGGATTGCAGAGCTCATCAAGGAAAAAGGCCTGTTTGATTACAAATCCAAACTAAAAGAAAAGCAAAAATAAAGAAATTTACAAAGTAACTTTTTAATAAAAGTAAAGGCATGCAAAAAAGGTTAATATTGTTCCTTTTCTGTATGCCTTATTTTTTTAGTGAATGTATAGTTCTACTGGTTTCCTAAAATAATGGGCAGGCCTTTATCGCCACTGCCAATAACAATTACTTTAGAATTTTGCGACTCAGACAGTTTAATGGTAGCTTCTATGCCTTTGTCTTGAAGGATTTTGTCGGTTAACGATGTACTTAAAATTTGATTGGCATCTGCTTTACCCTGTGCTTCAATCCGTTGCCTTTCGGCTTCTTTTTCTGCCTTTTCAATCCTAAATTCATATTCAAGCGATTCCTGTTCCTGCCTCAATTTGCGTTCAATGGCGTCTTTAATGGTAGGTGGCAAAGTAACGTCGCGTACTAAAATCTCATTCAATTGCACAAATTGATCTTTTAAAATTTCTTTGGTCTCATCGTAGATTTCTTCCTGAATGGCATCCCTTTTGCTAGAATACAGCTGTTCGGGCGTATACCTGCCAACCACACTCCTGGCGGCCGACCGTACTGCGGGCTGCAATACCCTTGCCACATAGTCTACGCCCTTTTCTTGGTGCAGGGAACCCAGTTTGCTGTACAATGGCTGAAACCAAACAGAGGCATCCAGTTTAATTTCCAACCCGTTTGAAGACAGTACCTGCATTTTTTCAGATACTTCCTGTTGCCTTACCTCGTATACAAAAACCTTATTCCAAGGCGCCACCAAATGAAAACCTTCGGATAAAGGAGGCTCATCGGTTACCACACCATTGCCAAAAGTTTCAAACAAAACGCCTGCCTCTCCAGACTCTATCGTTACGGTAGATTTTGCAATAAAAATAATCAGGGCAATTGCAATAATTACAATAGGTATTCCAATTTTAGGTAATTTATCCATATAAAAAAGTAAAATTTAAAAATTATCCGTTGTTTATAAATCCGGGGTACAGGGTCATGCCCCCATCTACAAATATAGTTGTTCCGTTTACATATTCCGATTTATCTGATGCGAGCCAAACCACGACCTCGGCTACATCTTCGGGCTCCCCTAGCCTATTATAAGGAATTAATTTCAATAAATGCTCTTTTTTCTCCTTGTCTTTCCAAACATCTTCGTTTATCGGGGTTTTTATAGCCCCGGGAGCCACACTATTGACACGGATGAGCTTGTTGGCCGTTTCTTGAGACAAGGAGCGCATCAATTCTGTAAGTCCGCCTTTGGATGCCGAATAGTTTATATGCCCAGCCCACGGTATTTCCTGATGCACCGAACTCATAAAAATAATTTTTCCGGCAGATTTGCTTATGCCCTCTACCACACCCCTTTTTAAAAAATATTGTACCGCCTGCCTGGAACACAAAAAAGCACCGGTTAAATTGGTCCTAATAACCGTCTCCCAATCTTTTAATGTCATTTTTTCAATGGGGGCATCACGCTGTATTCCGGCGTTGCTTACCAAAATATCCAAGTTTCCATAGGTTTCGTATACTTTATTGAACATTTTCAGTACGTCTTCTTCATTTCCAACATCGCCTTGAACTGGAAAGGCTTCCCCGCCTATTTCAGTAATTTTTTTTACAACATCATTGGCGCCTTCTTCATCAGAATAATAATTCACGCCTACCTTTGCCCCTTCCTTGGCCAAATAATAAGCAACTGTTTTACCAATTCCCGAGCTGGCACCTGTTACCAAAGCTACTTGATCCTTTACTAATTTCATTGAATTTTATTTTAAATAAGTCCGCTGTATTTTCTTAAAAACCATTCAGAAGAAAAGGCAAGTATTATTACTGCCAACAGCCATTTCCAGTCTATTAAAGGTACAACATTTTCCATACTTTTTTGAACGGCCTGATAATTGCCCTTATCAAGCAATTCGTTTTTAAGTTTTTGAAAATCATTTAAATAAAATATTTTTCCGTTCGTATTATTGGCCAATATATTTAACCTCTCGATATCCGGGTTTACAAACTGTTGTTCTACGTTAAAGTCCAAAATGGTAAAACTTCCCGATTTAGAAATGTTTGCCGATGGCACACGGACCGTAAAATTGTATGTGCCCGGCTGTAGCGTATTTAGGTTTGCCTGGTAGCTGTTGTTTCCATAAAGCATGGAAAAGGTACGTTTTTGATTAGTTTCCCGGTTTTCGGTAATAATTTCAATAGAAACGTCCGGGTCGAAAACATAATTTTCGTCAAAATATGAAGCCGACAACAATACTTGGGAGTTTCCATAATAAAAAGATTCGGCCGCTACAGTTAAACGCTCCCTTTGTTTTTTAGAAGATAAAAACTGAATTAATTTCCCGAAATAGGCATCAAAAGCTTCTGTTTTTTCATTTGAAACATAGTTTGCCGCCCGCCATTTCCATATGCCCTCGCCCAAAAACAATGCCTTTTTTTGGTCTTGGTTTTCCATAACGGTCAACAATGGATAACTGGTAGGAACATTGCTTATTTTTTTGAACAACAATGTTTGGCCCGGGCTCATAAAGCTAATTTCGTCCAGTGTGCTTTTTAATGGCGGAAAATCATCAAAACCAATGTCTTCTGTTTGAAATGTTTGGAAATTTTGATTATAAGCCGGCGTTATTTCTTCGTCGCCCCGACCTTGAGCATTGTTAAACCCCAATTGTTGGGTATTTAAGAAATTCCAGTCGGTATCCATCCCGGTTATAATCCAGAAATTTGCCTTTCTATTGTTTAATTCCTGAAAAACAGGTTTGAACAATACGTTGGGTTGATATAAAACATACAGTTGGTAACTATTGTCCTGCTGGGCCTTAAAATTTCTAACATCAATAATATCTGCTTTTCGAAATTCGTTGCTTTCAATAATCTTTTTTAACGCCCCAATATCGGGATGCAGCACATCGGTTACAATGGCAACGTTATTTTTTTGATCAATTACCTCCATGGCAAACAACTTTTGATTGTTTACCTTATTTTTTTCGTTGGCCAATGGTACAATAACTGCCTGCATGGTTTGTATCCCTATTGAATTGGCCAACAATTGGGTATTAATAACTTGTGAAGTATTGTTTTTATCAAAAGAAAGTTTTTTTGAAAACAATACCTGCTTTCCTTTAATTATTTTAAAAGTTGAAGTGATACTGTCTTTTCCTTCGTAATCAAGAAAGACTTCAACAGGAAATTTATTCTTAAAATAAGCATATTTGTTAACGTTTAACTGCGCAATTTTTAAATCGCTATACGTGGTAGAATCTCCCACGACAATAGGATAAACAGGCGTTTTATAGTTATTGCCCAAATATTGATAATCGGCACCATAAGTCTGGTTTCCGTCTGAAAACAGCAATACTGCACCTTGACTTTTTCTGTTTATGGAAGACATGGTATTTAATGCCTTGGTAATATTGGTTTGTTTTCCGTTGAATGAAAGTTTGTTTAGTGGTTCAATACCTGCATCAAAGACATAAGAGCTTATTGAAAATTTATCGTTTAATTCTTTATCGTTTGCAATTTTTTCCCAAGTATTTTTTGCAACACTATCAAACCCTAATTCATGGATGGAAGCAGAATTATCCATTAATATGGACAAATTGGGTTTTTCGGTATAAAAGGTTTCTTTTTTGTATTTCGGACTGATAATTAAAAAGAGGATACAGAAAATCCCGAAGAACCTTAAAATTGCCAACCAAAGATATATGCCTCCTTTTCTTGCTTCCTTTCCGTATTGAAAAAGAACCAGCAAAAAGGCTACAAGTACCGCAATTAAAATGAAAATAACTTGGTTAGCTCCCACCATGCATATGCTTTATAATGCTGAAAGTTTATAAAGTTATTTAATAAACAACCTTACAAACTTTCATGGCTATATTAAATTTATTTTTCTGCCTCGATAATCGAGGTTTGAATGTTCCGAAGCTTGCCTCGAGATCAAAATATTTTTCCTCCTAAAATGTCTCATGGGCCTGCCCCGAGATAGTTTACTAAGTAAGCATTCCTCCGTCTACCTGAAGCACCTGTCCGGTGATGTAAGCAGACATATCCGAACCTAAAAATACACAAGCATTTGCAATATCTTCAGGGTTTCCACCTCTTTTTAAAGGTATGGCATCTCTCCATCCCTGCACTACTTTTTCATCCAACGCACCTGTCATCTCGGTTTCAATAAATCCCGGTGCCACCACATTGCTTCTTATGTTCCTGGAGCCCAATTCTAAAGCCACAGATTTAGAAAAGCCTATAATTCCGGCCTTGGAAGCTGCATAGTTTGTCTGTCCGGCATTTCCTTTCACTCCTACTACAGAGCTCATATTGATAATCGACCCCTTGCGCTGCTTCAACATAGTGCGTTGTACAGCTTTGGTCATGTTAAAAACCGATTTTAGGTTTACTTCTATTACTTTGTCAAAATCTTCTTCGGATATACGCATCAAGAGATTATCTTTTGTAATCCCGGCATTATTTACCAAAATATCGATAGCTCCAAATTCTTTTGCCACTTCATCTGCCAATTCCTGGGCGGCCGAGAAGCTTGCAGCATCACTTTTGTATGCCTTTGCTTTTACTCCAAATGCAACAAGCTCTTTTTCCAATTCTTTAGCAGGCCCTTCAGACGAGCTGTACGTAAAGGCCACATTGGCTCCTTGTTTTGCAAATTCCTGAGCAATGCCCTTACCAATACCGCGACTGGCTCCTGTAACAATAGCTGTTTTCCCTTCTAAAAGTTTCATTCGTTGTTTTTTGTTCGTTCTTAATATGCCTGTTTGGAAGTTTCAGCAACATGATTTCCAAAAGGCATTTATTGTGTTTATCCCTGTGCTGTAAAACCTATTTGTATTTTTTACAACTACTCTTTCTGGTTTAAAATGACTTTTTCATTCTATCATCAAATATAGCAAATACCAAGTTTAACTAACAAAAAACCCTGCATTTTTAGCAGGGTTTTTACATTGAACTTATTTTGTATTAAAAAGGTTATGACTTAATGGGCTTAGGTTTCTCATAATTAAACAGATAGTCCACATCTACTTCTTCTACTTCGCCTAGTTTCTTCAAGGCTTCCATGTCTACATCGTTTTTGTTTCCTATTACCATTACATCGTATGTTTCTCCTTTTATGTTCTCGTTGAAGAAATTTTTAAGGTCGTTAAAATCCATTTGTTGAATTTCGTTGTACATTTTTTTTCTGTTATCTTCGGTTATGCCGCGCTTTTTTAAACGCTCGTATTCCCAAAAAATATCCTGACGGTTAATGCGCTCGGCTGCAAGCTGTTTTAATGTTGATTCTTTTGCGGCCTGAAACTGTTTTTCTGCTTCCGGCATGTTTGTCATAAGCTCCATCATGGCATCAACTGCTTCGGGCATTTTATTGGCTTGTGTACCAATATATGCATAGGTGTAATTGGGTTTGCCTTTTTCTGATGCGTTCCTATATGAAGAGAACGCCGAATAGGCAAGGGATTTGGATTCTCTTATCTCCTGAAAAACAATAGATGACAATCCGCTTCCAAAATAAGTGTTGAACAATGCAGATGCCGCCATTTTTTTAGGGTCAAAGGTTTCTCCTTTTGCCAAAAACAGCATTTCGCTCTGTACCATGTCGTAATTAACAAAATACACATGCCCGCCGGTTTCCTTTTCCATATAATCCTTCGCCTCTGGGTATTCTTCCAAGTTTTCCGGGATTTGGTGTTTTTCATCAAGAGAAGTTATAGCCCCTTGTAAGTTGTTGCCATAATAAAAAATACGCTGTTTGTAGTTTTTAAGGTCTTTGAAAATAGTTACCAGTTCTTCCGGAGAAATTGACTTTAACTCATCAATAGTATAAATATCCCTTAATCTGGAATTTTCGCCATACATACCGTAATTCATCAAACCGTTCCATAAAATATTTCCTTTGTTGGCCTTTCCGTCTTCCCTTCGTTTTCCAATATTCTGTACGTATTTATCGTATGTTTCTTGATTGGCAACGGCATTGGTCCATAAATGCTCGAAAAGTTCCAGCCCTTTGTCCATATTCTCGCTCAAACCGCTAACAGATACATAACAATAATCATCGGCAGTACTTACGCCATAATTAATCCCCAATTTGTAAAACTCTTTTTTAAGTTCTTCAGGCGAATATTTATCGGTTCCCAGATATTCCACATAACCAATTGCCTGCTGAAGCTTTTTATTGCTGTCTTTCCCCATGTCAAAAATAACATCGAGCTCGGCCAGATCGTTTACGTCGTTTTCTATATAAGAAACCTTGAGTCCGTTTTTAGTTGAAGTTTCCTTGATAGCGGTGCTATAATCTATTTCCTGAGGTTTAATTGGCGAAACTTCTATTTCGTTAAAAGCCTTTAAAAAAGCCGATTGCTTATCCCTATTGAGCTCAATAGGCGTAATTCGTGGGTTTTCAACCTTTACAAGGTTTCTACTTTCGCCTTGCCTTTTGTAAACCACCGCATAATCATCTACATAAAATTTATTGGCAAAATCCACAAGCTCCTGTTTCGTTATTTTTTTAAGCTCGTCCAGTTTTTTAACTTTAGCTTCCCAATCTTGAAAATGCACAAAGGCATCTACATATGCATAGGCAACATAAGTTGCATTTTCGTACTGACGGATTTCTGATAATTTCAAGTCGTTTACCACCGCTTGAATCATCCAATCGTCAAAATTTCCTTTTTTAACTTCTTCAATCTGACCCAATAAAAGTGTTTTTACATCTTCTAAAGATTGATTTGACTTAGGATATCCATAAAAAGTATGTACTCCATAATCATTGTTAAATACAGGATAACAACCTGCTCTTTGTACTTTTTGTTTTTGATTAAGGTTCAAGTCTATTAACCCTGCTTCGCTATTGTTCAAGATCATATCGATTAAGGTGATGTATTTTTCCTCGTCAGACCCTATTCCAGCAGTTCTAAAGCCTATGCTAACCCGGGCGGCCTCTGGGCCAAATACCTCTTTTTCAATGGGAGCGGTAATTGGCTGTTCTTTTGGTCGTTCCGGATAAGTAACTTCCTTGGCCTTGAACGACCCGAAAGCATCGTTTACTTTTTTTATGGTTTCATCAAATTCCAAATCTCCTACCAAAATCACGGCCATGTTGTTTGGCACATAATATTTATTAAAATAGTTGTTGATGGCCACCATTGAAGGGTTCTTCAAATGTTCGGAGATTCCAATAGTTGGTTGCTGACCATAAGGATGCTCTGGAAAAAGTGTTTTCAGCATTTCGTAGTACTCTTTTCTACCATCGCTATCCTGAGATCTGTTAAATTCTTCGTAAACGGCCTCAAGTTCGGTATGAAACAAGCGCAATACCAACTGACTAAAGCGCTCACTTTCCAGTTTTAGCCATTTGTCAAATTCGTTGGATGGAATTTTATTTGTATAAACCGTTTCTTCATGGGAAGTCCATGCATTTGTTCCTTCTGCTCCCAAGGAGCTCACCATTTTATCATATTCATTGGCAATGGATATCTTGGAGGCCAACTGTGAAACGCTGTCGATTTGCCTATAAATGGCAGCTTTTTTAAGGGTGTCCGTCTCTTTTTTATGTGCTTCGTATAGATTTGATATCTCCTGAAGCAATACTTTTTCGCTTTCCCAGTCTTGGGTTCCAATCTCATCGGTTCCCTTAAAAACCATATGTTCAAGGTAATGGGCAAGGCCTGTATTATCTCCGGGATCGTATACCGATCCGGCCCGCACCGGAATAAAAGTCTGGATTTTAGGTTCGTCCGTATTTCTGCTTAGATACACTTTTAGTCCGTTATCCAAAGTATATAAACGCAGTCCGGTTGGGTCGTTTGTAACGGTTTCGTAGTTAAACCCGTTGGGATCTGTATGTTTTTCGGCAACAACTTGGTCCTTCTTGGACTCCTTACAGCCCACTGCAACAACCAAAAGCAATAATAAAATAGGTTTGAAAAACTTCATCATTATAATAATTAAGTTATTAGTTAAAATAAAAAATCCATTCCCTGAAAATCAAGGAATGGATAAATATATAGATAATATTTTATATATTATGTGTTATTTTATAACTTCGGCAACTTTTTTTCCAATTTCTGCCGGAGAATCTACTACATGAATGCCACATTCGTTCATGATGCGTTTTTTAGCTTCCGCGGTATCATCGGCACCGCCAACAATAGCACCGGCATGTCCCATTGTTCTTCCTTTTGGTGCGGTTTCACCTGCAATAAATCCAATTACAGGCTTTTTGTTGCCATTTTCTTTTACCCAACGGGCGGCATCTGCTTCCAATTGTCCACCTATTTCCCCGATCATCACGATACATTCCGTTTCAGGATCGTTCATTAAAAGCTCAACAGCTTCTTTGGTTGTAGTTCCTATAATTGGGTCTCCGCCAATACCAATTGCGGTGGTAATGCCCAATCCTTGCTTTACAACCTGATCGGCCGCTTCGTAGGTAAGTGTTCCCGATTTGGAAACAATCCCCACTTTTCCTTGTTTAAAAACAAAACCAGGCATAATACCCACTTTTGCTTCACCCGGGGTAATAACTCCTGGACAGTTAGGGCCTATTAACCTACAGTCTTTATCTTTAATGTAATCTGATGCCTTGATCATATCGGCAACGGGAATTCCTTCAGTAATAGTAATAATAACCTTGATTCCTGCATCGGCCGCTTCCATAATGGCATCGGCGGCAAATGCCGGTGGCACAAAAATAATAGATACGTCTGCACCTACTTTGTCTACGGCTTCTTTTACAGTGTTGAATACTGGCTTGTTTAAATGTTCCTGCCCTCCTTTTCCGGGAGTCACGCCTCCAACTACATTGGTGCCGTATTCAATCATTTGTTCTGCGTGAAATGTTCCTTCACTGCCTGTAAATCCTTGTACTATTATCTTTGAATTTTTATTTACTAATACACTCATTAGGGTTGAATTTTATTTAAGCTATGCAAAAATAGCTTTTTGAATATGATTTGAGAAATCTATTAAATAATTTATTTGTTATATTTTTTTTAAAATCCTTTACTGCTTTACCGGAAGGAAGGAATTAAGGTTTACCGGATTATCATCGGCTAGCTGGCTAATTTCGTAACCTCGGTATAATTTATCGTCTTTACACTCCCAAATAGTGATGAAATGTGCCAAAGGTTGTTCTTCATCGGGGGTTTCAATGGCTTTTACATGGTAGGTGTAGCGCACGGTAACGCTGTTTCCGTCTCTTAATAAATGACTTATTTCGGTCCTGATGGAATGATAGGCTTCTGCCATATTCATGGCCAGTGAAATCAACTCTTCTTTGTTAAGTTTGGTAAACCCTTTGCTACTGTTCCAAAAAAGTTGACAGTCATCGTGCAGATACTCTTTTAAGATTTTATTGTTTTTAATGGGTTCTGATTGGTAAAAATCCTGAACGATCTTTTTAATCGATTGTGCCATATTATCCTAATTTTTCAATTATTGATGGTATTTGACGAATGGATGCAAGTTCTTTATATTTCCTTCTGGCTTCTTCGGCCGGGTAACCAAAATATGTTTTATGAGGGGCCAGGGACTTGCTTACCCCGGATTGCGCCAACAATACAGCTTTTGTACCGATTGTAATTGCACTTGCTATTCCTACTTGTCCCCAAATTGTTACTTCGTCTTCAATAATTACGCAACCTGCAATTCCTACCTGAGAGGCAATTAAGCATTTTTTACCAATAACCGTATCATGGCCCACATGTACCTGATTGTCTATTTTACTGCCTTCCTTAATCAAGGTATCGCCCGTAACACCTTTGTCTATGGTGCACAGAGCGCCAAGGTCTACATTGTTCTCTACAACCACTCTTCCTCCCGAAAGTAATTTATCGAACCCTTCCGGTCTGTTTTTATAGTAAAAAGCATCGGCACCAAGTACCGTACCGGCATGGATTGTAACATTGTCTCCAATTATACAATTATCGTAAATACTTACATTGGAGTGGATTAAACAGTTTTTTCCAACAACAACATTGTTTCCAATAAAAGTTCCGGGCTGCACAATAGTGCCCTCCCCTATTTTTGCCGATGCTGAAATAGAGGAAGTTGTTTTTTGAAAAGGCCTGAAAAAATCGGTAAGGGTATTAAAATCCCTAAAAGGATCGGTTGAAATCAACAACGCCTTGCCCTCGGGGCAATCTACTTCTTTGTTGATAAGCACAACCGTTGCCGCCGACTGAAGGGCCTTATCATAATATTTTGGATGGTCCACAAAAACAATATCCCCGGGTTCTACCACATGTATTTCGTTCATTCCCATAACAGGAAAATCGTCTTTCCCCACATAATTGCAATTTAAAATTGTGGCAATCTGTTTTAGGGTATGTTTTTGAGGAAACTTCATATTACTGTTGATGTTAATTTGTAAGGCGGTTATATCGTTAAGCCATTTTCTTGGAATTTGCTCATAGTTAAAAACAGCTTATTGAAAAAGCTACTCTTTTGCACGTTCCATGTACGAACTTTTCTCGGTATCTATTTTTATTCTATCGCCTTCGTTAATAAATAAAGGCACATTGATTATGGCCCCGGTTTCAACTGTAGCAGGTTTTGTGGCATTTGTTGCCGTATTCCCTTTTACCCCGGGCTCTGTATGTGTAACTTCTAAAATAACGTGTGCCGGCATGTCTACAGAAAGCGGCATGCTATCTTCAGTATTAAACAAAATGGTTACCACTTCTCCTTCTTTTAACAAATCGGGGGTATCGAGCGCATCTTTTTGAAGTGTGATCTGGTTATAATCGTCTGTGTTCATAAAATGATAGGTATCCCCTTCAGCATATAAAAACTGATATGAACGTGTTTCTACACGAACGTCCTCTATTTTATGCCCGGCAGAAAAGGTATTGTCTAAAACCTTGCCTGTAGTTACACTTTTTAACTTTGTTCTTACAAAAGCTGGGCCTTTTCCCGGTTTTACATGTAAAAACTCTATGATTTTATAAATATCGTGATTGTAACGGATGCATAATCCTTTTCTAATATCTGATGTAGATGCCATATTTTTATTGTTAATTGATAGTTGATAGTTTTAAATTAAAGATTTTATAATCCCTACACCTCTAAAAACGTTAACCCTATACCTGATCAACTCTTAAATTTTACATATTTTTTTAATGATTTGAACTAAAGTAACCCTTCATAATCCCTCTTTGGGAATCTTTAATAAACTGAAGTATTTCATCGCGTTCCGGAGTTGCCTCCATTTCGGCTTCAATAATTTCTACCGCTTGAGAATTGTTGTAATTCTTCTGATATAAAATACGGTATATATCTTGAATTTCCCTAATTTTTTCAGTGGTATACCCTCTTCTTCTTAACCCTACGGAATTAATCCCTACATAAGACAGGGGTTCCCTTGCCGCCTTGGCATAAGGAGGAACATCTTTACGCACCAGTGAACCACCGGTTACAAAAGCGTGATTTCCAATGGAACAAAACTGATGAACGGCAGTCATTCCGGCCAATACCACGTAATCTCCAACGGTAATGTGCCCCGCAAGGGTGCTGTTGTTAGAAAAAATACAATGATCCCCAACAATGCAATCGTGAGCTATGTGGCTGTATGCCATGATCCAACAATTTTTTCCTATAATGGTTTTCATCCTATCGGTGGTGCCTCGGTTTATGGTCACACATTCCCTAATGGTTGTATTATCGCCAATTTCGGCGGTAGTATCTTCGTCGTTATATTTTAAATCCTGAGGAATTGCAGAAATTACGGCTCCGGGGAAAATATTACAGTTTTTTCCTATCCGGGCACCTTCCATAATGGTTACGTTGCTCCCTATCCAGGTTCCCTCTCCAATTACCACATTGTTATTGATGGTAGCAAAAGGTTCGATTACCACATTTTTGGCAATTTTTGCCCCGGGGTGCACATATGCGAGTGGTTGATTCATTATTTTTTAGTTTCTTCTTTAACTTTTACTATTTGAGCCATTAGCTCTGCTTCTGTGGCCAGTTTGCCATTGGCATATGCATAGGCCTGCATATGGCAAATTCCCCTTCGTATAGGAGATATTAAATCCATTTTAAAGATAAGCGTATCGCCCGGGATTACCTGCTGCTTAAATTTTACATTATCGATTTTCATGAAATAAGTAAGGTAATTTTCCGGATCGGGTACCGTGCTCAGTGCCAAGATGCCCCCTGTTTGTGCCAATGCCTCTACCTGGAGTACACCCGGCATAATGGGCGCGCCCGGAAAGTGGCCCACAAAGAAAGGTTCGTTCATTGTAACGTTTTTCATCCCCACAACATGGCTATCGGAAAGTTCTAAAATTCTATCGACCAATAAAAATGGCGGCCTGTGCGGCAACATTTTCATAATCTGGTTGATATCCATGAACGGTGGTTGGTTTAAGTCTATTTTTGGAACCTTATTTCTCTTTTCTATTTTGATGATTTTTGAAACTTTTTTTGCAAATTGAGTATTTACAAAATGTCCGGGTTTATTTGCTATTACCTTCCCTCTAACCCTTGTACCTATTAAAGCCAGATCGCCAATAACGTCTAGCAATTTATGCCTTGCTGCTTCATTGGGATAATGCAATGTTAGGTTGTCTAGAATTCCGTTTGGCTTTACGGAAATGGAATCTTTTTTGAATGCCACTTTTAACTTTTCCATTGTTTCCTTAGACAATTCCTTGTCTACATATACTATGGCATTGTTAAGGTCGCCGCCCTTAATAAGTCCATGTTCCAGCAATGTTTCTATTTCGTGCAAGAAACTAAAGGTCCTGGAATTGGCAATTTCCGTTTCAAATTCTGATAAATGTTTCAGGGTGGCATTTTGCGTTCCCAAAACTTTGGTGCCAAAATCTACCATGGTGGTAACTTGGTATTCATCAGATGGGATGATGGTAATTTCGCTTCCGGTTTCTTCATCGGTATACGATATTACATCGGTTACAATAAACTCATCGCGTTCTGCTTCCTGCGCTACGATTCCTGCCTTTTTTAAAGCTTCAATAAAATATTTGGAAGAACCGTCCATGATTGGTGGCTCGGGAGCATTGAGTTCAATTAAAACGTTGTCGATCTCCAATCCGACCAATGCGGCCAACACATGCTCTGATGTTTGAATTTTAACACCCATTTTTTCAAGGTTGGTACCCCGTTGGGTATTTACAACATAGTTGGCATCGGCCTCGATTACTGGTTGACCTTCCAGGTCTACGCGCTTAAATGCATATCCATGATTTTCGGCCGCTGGCTTGAAGGTCATGGTAACGTTCATGCCTGTATGCAGTCCAACTCCGGTTAAAGAAACCTCTTTAGCGATGGTTCGTTGTTTTATAACCTGATCACTCATTATTGTATCTATTTACTTTTATCTAGTTGATTAATCTTGTCTACCAGTTTTGGCAAATTTTTAAAATGCACGTATGATTTGTTGTAATCGCCATAGTTTAATGCCGGGGAGCCCTGCAATGTTTCGTCGTCTTTTACATTTCTCCCTATTCCCGATTGTGCCTGTATTTTAACCCGGTCGCCAATAATAATATGGCCAACAATACCAACTTGCCCGCCGATCATGCAATTTTTACCAATTTTTGTCGATCCTGCTATTCCTGTCTGGGCAGCTATAACGGTATTTTCGCCAATTTCTACGTTGTGCGCTATTTGTATCTGGTTGTCCAGTTTAACACCTTTTCTAATGATGGTCGACCCCAAGGTTGCCCTGTCTATAGTTGTTCCGGCCCCTACATCCACATGGTCCTCAAGGATAACGTTACCCGTTTGTGGTACTTTTTGAAACTCGCCATTTTCGTTGGGTGAAAAACCAAAACCATCGGCGCCAATTACGCATCCGCTATGAATTACGCATCCGTTGCCAACTATTGACTCGGAATATATTTTGGCTCCGGAAAAAATAACCACATTATCGCCAATAGTAACATTATCGCCAATATATGCGTTCGGGTATATTTTTACATTGTTGCCAATTTTTACGTTTTCGCCTATGTAGGTAAATGCTCCAATGTATATGTTTTCGCCATAATTAGAGCTTTCGGCTAAAAAAACCGGTTGCTCTATGCCCACTTTGTGCAGTTTTACCTGATTGTAATATTCCAATAATTTAGAAAACGACTTATAAGCATCTTCAACCTTAATCAAGGTTGTGCTTAATTCATGCTCCAGTTTAAAGGATTTATTCACTATGGTTATGGAAGCCTTTGTTGAATATATATATGGAGTATACTTCGGGTTTGCCAAAAATGTTAGCGAGCCTTCGGTACCTTCTTCTATTTTAGAAAGCTTGGACACTTCCACTTCTGGATTGCCTATTATTTCACCTTCTAATATTCCTGCTATTTGAGTTGCTGTAAATTTCATTTCCACGCAAAAGTATAAAAAAAGTAGTATTTATTTTTTAGGATAGCACATGTAATATTTTGTAACCGGCTTAGAAAGTGCTTTTAGGTTAAATTGATCTGAAGCTTTTGCAACGTCCACAATCTTCCCAGACTTCATTAGTATACATATGTTTTGCCTGTCTAAATTATACGCCTGGTTCTCTATCAACCCGCTAAACACAAAATATTTAGCTTCATCGAGCGTTACCTTGTACTTGTCCATAAAGCTTTGCAAATGCGTCTCTATTTTATGTTGCTTTATGGGTTTTTTCTTTATTTTGATTTTTAAAAGGTCACGGTTCAATAATATTTTACATAAATTGGACAATACAAAGTCTTCACTAAATTGCCATTCTTTCATTGCCGACAAAATATCCACATCATCCAAACGGGAAAAAGTTTCCAAAATTTCCTTGTTAAAATTTTCTTTTCCTATTTGATGATCCAGAAAAAACTGTAATGCCTTGCTGGCATGTAGCTTCTGTCCATTATGATGGATTTCGTTGGCCCTTTTCAATATCCTTATAAGCAATTGTTCGGCTGCAAGGCTTGTTTTGTGTAAAAATACCTGCCAATACATAAGCCTTCTTGCTACTAAAAATTTTTCTACTGAATAAATCCCTTTTTCTTCAACAACAAGCTGGTCGTCTACCACATTTAGCATGGAAATAATCCGCTCCGAATTTATATTCCCTTCTGATACACCCGTATAGAAACTATCGCGTTTTAAATAATCTACCCGGTCCATGTCCAGTTGCCCGGAAATTAACTGATTCATAAACTTGCGGTGGTAAACTCCCTTAAAAATCTGGATTGCCAGCGTTAAAGTTCCGTTAAACTCATCGTTTAAAGCTTCCATGAACTGAAGCGAAATATATTCGTGGGAAACCCCATTTACAATACTGTGTTCCATTGCATGCGAAAACGGACCATGCCCAATGTCGTGTAACAAAATAGCGGCCAAAAGTCCTTTTTCTTCTTCATCACTCACCTCAATTCCTTTAAAACGAAGCACTTGCACTGCTTTCTGCATTAAATGCATGCACCCAATTGCATGGTGAAACCGGGTATGGTGAGCTCCCGGATATACTAAATACGAAAGTCCCATTTGAGATATCCGCCGCAGGCGCTGGAAATATTTATGCTCAATTAAATCAAAAATCAGTTCGTTAGGGATGGTAATAAATCCGTAAATTGGATCGTTAAATATTTTGAGTTTGTTTGCTGTCTTCAAACTAAATAAATTGTGAAATTACATACAAATATACATCAATAGAATGAATGAGATAAAGATACTTTGGATAGATGATGAAATTGAACTTTTAAAACCGCATATTCTTTTTTTGGAAAAGAAGAATTACAAGGTACATACATGCCAAAGCGGTACAGAAGCGGTAGAAGAAGTTAAGGTTGCAAATTTTGATATTGTTTTTTTAGATGAAAATATGCCCGGCCTCACGGGCCTTGAAACCTTGACGGAAATAAAAGCGCTCAAGCCTACCCTTCCGGTGGTAATGATAACCAAGAGCGAGGAAGAAAACATCATGGAGGAAGCTATTGGCTCTAAAATAGCCGATTACCTTATAAAACCCGTAAACCCAAATCAGATTTTACTGAGCCTAAAGAAAAGCCTTGACCACTCTAGGCTTGTTTCAGAGAAAACTACGTCGAGTTATCAACAGGAATTTAGAAAAATTGCCATGGACCTTACCATGGTAAATACTTATGAAGAATGGGCAGAATTGTACAAAAAACTCATTTATTGGGAAATCGAGCTGGAAAACATTGAAGATACCGGAATGACGGAAATTCTGGAATCTCAAAAAACAGAAGCCAACACACAATTTGGAAAATTTATTGAAAAAAACTATGAAGACTGGTTTCGGGAAGACAATGGCCCCGTTATGTCTCATACCCTGTTTAAAGATTTAATATCCAAAGAGGTCAACAAAAAAACACCTACTTTGCTGGTAGTTATAGATAATTTAAGGTTTGACCAATGGAAAGCTTTTGAGGGCACCGTAACCAATTACTACAAAAAAGTCAAGGAAGTACCTTATTACAGTATTCTTCCAACGGCGACTCAATATGCCAGAAATGCTATTTTTTCTGGTTTAATGCCTTCGGAAATGGCACGTTTACATCCAAAATTGTGGAAAAACGATACAGACGAAGGGGGGAAAAACTTACATGAAGCCGATTTTTTGGCAGCACAAATACGTAGATTGGGACTGGACATAAAATGGGAATACCATAAAATATCCAATTTACGGGCCGGCAAACAATTGGCACAAAACTTTAGGTCGCAAAAGGAAAACGACCTCACGGTTTTGGTGTATAATTTTGTGGACATGCTCTCTCATTCCAAAACAGAAATGGAAGTTGTAAAAGAGTTAGCCGCAAACGACAAAGCATATAGATCGCTCACACAGAGCTGGTTTAAAAATTCACCTCTTATCGAAATTGTGCAGCAAGCCCAGCAACTCGGCTTTAAATTAATAATAACCACAGACCACGGGACTATTAATGTAAAAAGTCCGTCGAAGGTAATAGGCGATCGCGACACCAGCTTAAACCTAAGGTACAAAACGGGCAAAAGCCTGTCTTATAACGAAAAGGAAGTCTATGGTGTTAAAAACCCAAAAGAAATACACCTGCCGAGCATAAATATGAGCAGTTCTTTTATTTTTGCTAAAGAAGACCTATTTTTTGCGTATCCCAACAATTACAACCATTATGTAAGTTATTACAAAAATACATACCAACATGGTGGGATTTCTCTTGAAGAAATTATTATCCCCTTTGTAGTGCTTAATCCTAGGTAGCAAATTTTAATACTAAATGGGGCAAAATGTTAATATTACCTTTATCCTACTGTTTGTAGAAAACCATGAGTCCGATAATCGACTAGTTTCAAGGGTTAAATAACGACTAAATGTTAATTTTTTGTGAAAATGTCAAAAATATTAGTTTCTTGTAGAGTTTTTTTTCTATTTTTGATAAACCCTCAAAATTAAAACAATGGCAAAAGCAATTGATAGAATTTTTTCTATTATCCAATCACTTGGAATGAGCGCAAGACAATTCGACATGTCGATTGGCGCATCGAATGGTTACACATTACGTATGAAAAAGAACAACGCTTCCGTTGGAAGCGACATTCTTGAAAGAATCGTAGAAAAGTATCCATTTGTAAACATTAATTGGGTAGTGACTGGTCACGGTACTATGTTTGGAACAGACTCATCGTCTTCTTCAAGCAGTGACATCGCCCAAGATAAAAGGCTCACTTATAAAGAAGTTGAGGCGATAATAGAACAGAAAATTAAAGCACATCAAGAACAAGAATTAAAGAACTTGATGGACCAGATTAAAAAAGAAATTGCAACTACCAAAAAAGAAATGGAATAGTAATAGTTCCTATTTTTGAAATTAGTTGTTAATTTCCAGTAAATTAATAAAAAAGCACTTGATTTAAAAGTCAAGTGCTTTTTTATTTCATCAACTTTCCTTTTAACTCTTCAAGTCTTTTTAAGTACTCCTCAGAAGAATATTTCTTTTTATCCCTTATAAGCATGTTAAGCTGATTTTTCACATCCTCGTGCTGATCGGTTTTATTTTTCCCCAGAAGGGCGACGATATTAAATATCTCCACTTTAATACGTCTTTTTAAATCTTCTACCTTCGTGAAATTCCTAATCTTGAAAGACACCCATAAAAGAAAACTCGTTAGAATCAACAAAACGGGAAAGGCCCTAAATATTTCGTTTTCGTCTATAGCAGTCACTTCCACATTAAGGGTTGTAATAATTTGGTAACTTACCATTATTAACGGGATAAGCAAAAAATATTTCCACCAATACCTACTGCTTAAAAACCATATGGTAATGGTTATGAAAACCGATAGTTTAAGCGTTATAAACCATAAAAAAATGTTTACATTCGGAAAGTTAAAGGAACCTAATCTAAATAATCCTAAATCCTAGTACGCTGTATTGGGGGCTAAACGGTAGAGGTTTGCAAAAACCGGGATAAATAATATCAGTAAAAAAATCAGTACCCCGCTCCAGTCCCTTCTCTCGCTCGGAGGCAAAATTGTGTTTTGAGAATTTGTTTCACTATTGTCTTCTGCTAGTACAACAGCTTTTGCTATTATAGATTTGGCGTCTTGCAAGGTAGAGTTGCCGACTTCTTCATTAAGGCCATTCAAAACTTTGGCATAGTGCCTTGTGTTCTTAAATTTATATCTCAAAATTTCTTCTGCATCAATAGCATCTACATGAAGCCTGCTCCATAAAGGATAATTAAGCTTTTTTCTTAACCAAATAAATAGTAAGCCCCATAAAAATGTTAAAGTATAAAGAATCATTTTAAACTGTAAGCTTGACTTGTCTATCTGGATTTCACCAAATACAACTATTATTAACTGATAAACATTGAATAGTAAAAGAACCAAAATAGCATTCCTCCACCGATATTTACATGTAATGTACCATATTGTAGCCAAAAGCAAGTATGACAAGCTTAGTAAAAGTTGAAAACAATACATTTGAACAGTTTGATAATGGATTATTGAAATATCAAACAGCATAGTTACCCATCTTTCTTTTTCGGGGCATAAAACGTGGGCATAAATCATAAAAGAAGATAGTATAATACCAAATATTATTATCCCTTCATAAAGTAGAAATCGTTTACTTTTATTGTTCAAGTTTCGAATATATTAATTTAAACAGTTGTAGTCAATATACAAATTTAGTAATGTAAATACACCCATCTTCATAAATTTGGCTTATTAAATAATTAGGTTTATTAAATTTGAACAAATTTTTCAATATGCTTGAAGCCGAATACAGCCTAAGCGATATAACCGCCATAGCAAAAAAAATCATTGACAATTCACAGAGCAAAATTCTTTTGTTTAATGGTGAGATGGGGGTTGGAAAAACAACGCTCATTAAAGAAATTGTAAAAGAATTAGGGAGCAAAGACAATGTTTCAAGCCCGACTTTTTCTATAGTAAACGAATATGAAGGCGAAGAAGGCCCTATCTATCATTTTGATTTCTACAGAATAAATAACATTGAGGAAGTTTGCAATATTGGATTAGATTATTATCTTCACGAGCAAGCATGGTGCCTGATTGAATGGCCCGAAAAGATAGCCGAATTACTACCTAATGAGGTTACAATTATCGATATAAAGACACAATTAAACGGTAAAAGAACCGTTAATCTAAAATAATATTCTATATTTGAATTCTGCAACATAGCCCCAAACAGGCTGTATATTAAAAACTTACTAATATACGGCGAAGATTTTTATTATCCGCATTTATTTTTTTGGTAGGTTTGTCTCAACAAAAACCAAAAAAACATTCTACTATGTCTTTCAAAAAAATTATTTTCTCTGTAATGGCCTTGTGCCTTTTAGCAATTTCTTTAGTTTCATGCTCTCCAAATAGTGTTGCCGATGAAGACTCTTTATACGACACCCACCAAGGAGTTGAAAAGTCTAAAATTGAAATGCCGCCTAACGGGTAATTTGGACGTTTTATCCAGACTTATAATTAATTATTCACCTAAAAAAACTACTATCATGTCTTTCAAAAAAATAATGTTTTCTGTTTTCGCCGTATTGCTTCTAGCTTCCACCCTTATTTCGTGCTCAAACGACAGTGTTGCAGACCAAGATGCCTTGTACAATAACCACCAAGGAGTCGATAAATCTAAAATTGAAATGCCGCCTAACGGGTAATTTGGACGTTTTATCCAGACTTATAATTAATTATTCACCTAAAAACCTAATATCATGTCTTTCAAAAAAATAATATTTTCTGTTTTCGCCGTATTGCTTCTAGCTTCCACCCTTGTTTCATGCTCAAACGACAGTGTTGCAGACCAAGATGCCTTGTACAATAACCACCAAGGGGTCGATAAATCTAAAATTGAAATGCCGCCTAACGGGTAATTTGGACGTTTTATCCAGACTTATAATTAACTATTCACCTAAAAAACCTAATATCATGTCTTTCAAAAAAATAATATTTTCTGTTTTCGCCGTATTGCTTCTAGCTTCCACCCTTGTTTCGTGCTCAAACGACAGTGTTGCAGACCAAGATGCCTTGTACAATAATCACCAAGGGGTTGATAAGACTAAAATTGAAATGCCGCCTAACGGGTAATTAATCATATACCCTTCTTGATTTATTAAATTTGTGTTAAATATAGATTTGTGTATATTTCTTTTATTCATTTAATTTGTGTATATCCAAATCTTTATAAAAGTGAATACTAAATTAAAACCGAAAAAAAGTGATACCAATAAAAATGAGAGAGCCAAACTCATAAGCTTAGGGTCTGCGGTAGCGTTTTTTATAGCCATATCACCATATCTCTTTTATTTATATGAAAGCTTTCCGCTAGAACAAGTATGGGAAACTAAGCTGTACACTTTTAGTACTTCTTATTATTCGTCTTTATATATGGCTGCATGGAACTTTATGAACAAGTTCGTGCCCCTTATGTTGCTTATTATATGGTTCTTTACCTGCAAACACTGGTGGTATCATGTTATACTCATTCCAATTAGCATGTACGTTTTTCAATTGGTTAGTACCCTTAATGCCGATGTTAAATATGTAGACGAATTTGAAATATACTATATTATTCCTGTAATGATGATTGTTATCCCTATTGTATATCTTATCAGGCTTAAATTGTTTGACAAGATAGTCCACGGGATCGACCTTGATAAAATTGACAAAGAACTAAAGGAATATCAACAGAAAGAGACATCCTCTAAAAAAGAAAACAAATTCTTTTAGACATAAAAAGTTTATTTACCTTTGAGCTTTTAAGTGAAAATATGTCGTATCCTAATACTCCGTTTACCAAACAGGAACTTATTCCTCAAGAGGAAACCCTGGAATTGCTAAAGCAAAAGGGGGAGTTATTTATTGGGATCCCTAAAGAAATTTCATATCAGGAAAACCGTGTTTGCCTTACCCCCGACGCCGTGAACGCTCTCACTGCCCATGGTCATCGAGTTATTGTAGAGTCTAAAGCCGGTTTTGATGCTAATTATTCTGATGTCGAATACAGCGAGGCCGGTGCAGAAATTACCACCGATACAAAAAAAGTATTCTCCTGCCCCATTATTTTAAAAGTGGAGCCTCCTTCTTTAAAAGAATTAGAACTGATAAACCCACAATCCATTCTTATTTCTGCGCTTCAAATAAAAACCAGGAGCAAAAAATATTTTGAAATCCTTGCCGGAAAAAGAATTACCGCCCTTGCCTTTGAATTTATAAAAGACGAAGACGGCAATTATCCCGCTGTTAGGGCATTAAGCGAAATTGCCGGAACAGCTTCTGTTTTAATAGCCGCCGAACTTATGACCAACGCCAATAGCGGTAACGGACTCATGTTCGGGAATATAACCGGGGTACCTCCTGTTGATGTTGTCATAATTGGTGCGGGAACCGTAGGGGAATTTGCCGCTAGGTCTGCAATAGGCTTGGGCGCAAATATTAAAATTTTCGACAATTCCATTACCCGGCTGCGTTGCATACAAAACAACCTTGGCAGGTCTTTGCACACCTCTACCCTACAGCCAAAAAACCTTTTAAAAGCACTTAAACGTTGCGATGTGCTTATTGGTGCGGTAAGGGGAATAGACAGGGCGCCTATTGTAGTTACCGAAACCATGGTTGAAAACATGAAAAAAGGAGCCGTAATTATAGATGTAAGCATTGATATGGGTGGATGTATTGAAACCAGTGAAGTTACCTCGCACGATAAGCCAACCTTTATCAAACATGGGGTTATACATTATTCTGTGCCTAATATCCCTGCCAGGTATGCCAGGACCGCTTCGGTTTCCCTGAGCAATATTTTCACTCCTTATTTATTAAAAATTGGTGAAGATGGCGGTTTGGAGCAATCCCTCCGTTTTGACAAAGGCCTGAGAAACGGACTTTATTTTTACCACGGAATTCTAACGAGCAAGTCGGTTGCAGAGTGGTTCGACCTCTCGCACCGCGATATAAATCTTTTGATATTTTAAAATTACTATGCCTTTATTAAAAAGAATCGGGTTCTATCTTATAGGTTTTGCCATTGGGTTAATATTTCTTGCTTATTTCTTTCGGGAAAAACGCTCGGAGTTTTGCTACCTTCCAAATTGTAGGACCCTAAAAGCCATTAGAACACAAGAAAAAATAGATTTTTCCCCAATGATGCAACAATTGTTGGACAACAACACCATTTCAAAAGAACAAATAGATTCGGTGCTAACAAATGGCAAAGTAAATTTTTCCAAAAGTGAAGTCGACAGGACCCAGGATCTTTCCCAAGAAAAATGCAGCACTTATTTTATTGATGGAAAGGTAAACAACGAACCCATTGAGCTTGTTGTAAAAAATTGCCGTTTTCAGGCTGAAATCATCCGTATTAACAAAAAGTGATTTTTTTAAGGTTTCATCAAATATGAATCTTGAAAAAACATAAAAAAAAGCCACAAATAAACAATATCTGTGGCGTAACAGCATGTTTTTTACTAAAAACTATAATTTCCTGCGTTTTCTTTCAGCAGAGAGCAGGCTTAATTCCCTTGTGGTCTGTCCTGCCACCGAGGTGTTTTCTTCTGCCCTTCTTATTAAATATGGCATTACGTCGCGCACTGGTCCAAATGGCAAATATTTGGCCACATTGTATGCTTTGTGAGCCAAATTATAACTTATATGGTCGCTCATTCCATATAATTGGCCAAACCATACCCGAGAATCGTTCTTGGCTATGCCTTTTTCTTCCATGATGTTTAGTACCAGCATGGTACTGTCTTCGTTATGGGTTCCTAAAAATAGGTGCATGGTATCAAGATGCTCCATTATATAATGTACCGCATTGTTAAAGTTGTCATCGGTTTCCTTTTTGGAAGCACAAATTGGCGTTGCATAGCCCATTTCTTCGGCACGGTCGTTTTCCTTTTCCATGTAGGCACCACGAACAAACTTCATCCCGATGATATAACCTTCTTCTTTCGCTCTTTTGTGCAATTCCTTTAAATAATCCAATCGGTCCCAACGGTATAATTGAAGCGTGTTGTAAACAACTGGTTTTTCTTTGTTGTACTTGCGCATCATTTCTTCAACAATGTCATCGGCGGCAATTTGCATCCAGCTTTCTTCTGCATCAATAAGCAAGGCCACGTTAAGCTCGTATGCTTTCTTGCAAACAGTATCAAAACGGAACACAATCCTTTCCCATTCTTCTTTTTCTTCTGAAGTTAATTTTTCTCCGGTACCGACTTTTACATAAAGGTCGAAACGCCCCATGGCCGTTGGTTTAAAAACAGCATACGGGATGGCCTCTTTTTCGTTAACAAAATCGATAAGCTTTAAGGTTCGCGCCACCACGGCATCAAATTGTTCTTCGGTTTCTTTTCCTTCAACAGAATAATCCAAAACAGAACATACCCCGGCGGTATACAGTGCATCGACCGTTTTCATGCAGTCCAGCTCGCTTACGCCCCCACAAAAATGATCGAAAACCGTTGCCCGTATTAAACCATCAACGGGCAAATGTGCCTTAATGGCAAAATTGGTCACGGCCGTACCAATTCTTACCAACGGTTGGTGGGCAATCATTTTAAACAAAAAATAAGCTCTTTCGAGCTCAGAATCGCTTTTTAATTGAAAAGCGATCTCCGTATTATCAAAAAAGTTTTTCATTTAATAAACCGCTATAAATTTTTGCAAATATACTGTTAGAAAATCTACATTTTTACATGAAAAACCCGTTATTTTGCTATCAAATAAAAATTTATTTTCAATTCAATGTTAAATTCCATATCAGGCACGGGCAGCCAAGTACATTTTGGCGATAAAGCATACAAAAAATTAAACCAACTTTTGGAAACTAAAAATTATTCGAAGGTTTTTCTATTGGTCGACGAAAACACACATGCCCAATGTTTGCCCACTTTTTTAGGGAAACTGGAAAATGCATATGATATTGAAATTATAGAAATACAATCTGGCGAAGAATACAAGCAAATCGAGACCTGTAGCCAGGTTTGGCAAGCAATATCCGATCTTGGCGGCGACAGAAAGTCGTTGCTCATAAACCTTGGCGGCGGCGTGGTAACCGACCTTGGCGGGTTTGTTGGCGCAACCTATATGCGGGGAATCGATTTTTTGAATATCCCCACAACGCTTTTGGCTATGGTAGATGCGTCGGTAGGCGGAAAAACGGGAGTAGATTTAGGTGTTTTGAAAAATCAGGTCGGCGTTATCATCAACCCGGTCATGGTTTTAGTAGACACCGAATATTTAAGCACTTTACCGCAAAACCACCTCCGAAGCGGACTGGCAGAAATGCTAAAACACGGCCTTATTTATGATGAAGCATACTGGAAGCAGTTACAAAACATGGATCAATTAACGCCAGAAGATCTTGATACACTTATCCATCGATCTGTTGTAATTAAAAATGAAGTGGTTACCAAAGACCCCCGCGAAAACAACCTGAGGAAAATACTTAATTACGGGCATACGCTCGGGCATGCCATAGAATCGTACTTTCTACAATCGGAAGATAAAACAACTTTGCTGCACGGAGAAGCAATTGCCATTGGAATGATTATGGAAACTTATCTTTCTGCCCAGCTCACCAAATTCCCAGAAGGTAAATTAGACGCTATTAAAGCAACTTTTCTTCATTATTTCAATAAGGTTGAAATTAACACAGACGACATGGAAACCATTATCGGCCTGATGAAATTCGACAAAAAAAATGCGCACGGAAATATCAATTTTGTCCTTCTGGAAGACATTTCAAAACCCGTTCTGGACATACAAGCAAGCAAGGACCTAATAATCAAATCTTTGGAATACTATAAAAATTAATTTTTTCTCTTGTGTATTAAAAAAAATTAATGACTTTTGTTTCTGTATTTTATAGAATTTAATGAGTTGTTTTTTAAACTCCGTGTATGTAAATATCAGGAAGTCGTATTTACATGTATCTCGTAGAACGAGGTCTCGGTTCTTAAATTTAGCTTCCAAAACCATCATAAAAAACAGGGCCGTACAACCTATGGCTTATCTCCCTGCCTATTTGCGTATTTGAACAAAAATGCTATTTATAACATAAATTTAAATTAAAATAAATATCATTTTTTTAATATTACAAAAAAGCAACTATGAAGACGAAGTATTTCGATCTTATAGATCAAACTTATTATTTTCCACAGGAAGAATTTACATTAGACGATAACGACCATTTAAAATTTCATGATATCGACCTTATGGGGCTGGTAGAAAAATATGGAGCGCCGTTAAAGTTTACCTATTTGCCACAAATATCCAACAATATAAAAAGAGCACAATATTGGTTTAAAAATGCCATTGAAAAACATAATTATCAAGGAAGTTATCATTATTGTTATTGCACAAAAAGCTCTCATTTTAGCCACGTGCTCAACGAGGCGTTGAAAAACAACATCCATATCGAGACTTCTTCTGCTTTTGATATCGACATTGTAAAGAGCCTTATTGCCCAAGGCAAGATCAATAAGGACAATTACATTCTTTGCAATGGTTTTAAAAGAGATAAATACATAGAAAACATTGCAGAGCTTATAAATGGCTCGCATAAAAAATGCATTCCCATTATTGATAATTATGAAGAGCTCAACCTTTTAGACGAAGCCATAAACGAGTCTTTTAACGTGGGTATCAGGATTGCATCGGAAGAAGAGCCGAAGTTTGAATTTTATACCAGCCGATTGGGCATTGGTTATAAAAATATTGTACCTTTTTACAATCGCGAGATTAAAGACAATAAAAAAGTAAAACTTAAAATGCTTCACTTTTTTATCAATACCGGAATTCGCGATACGGCTTATTATTGGAACGAGCTCTTAAAATGTTTAAAGGTTTACATCCAATTAAGGAAAATATGCCCAACGGTAGATTCATTGAATATTGGCGGCGGCTTTCCCATAAAAAATTCATTGGCTTTTGAGTACGACTATGAATATATGGTAAACGAGATTATCTATCAAATAAAAACCGCCTGCGACGAGGCCGAAGTTCCCGTTCCGAATATTTTTACGGAATTTGGCAGCTTTACCGTTGGCGAAAGTGGCGGTGCAATTTACGAGGTACTGTACCAAAAACAACAAAACGACCGGGAAAAATGGAACATGATAAACTCTTCCTTCATTACAACCCTTCCCGATAGTTGGGCCATAAGCAAGCGTTTTATCATGCTTGCCATTAACCGCTGGAACGATGAGTACGAAAGGGTATTATTGGGCGGTTTAACATGCGATAGCGACGATTATTACAATTCCGAGCAAAACATGAATGCCATCTATCTACCAAAATACAGCAGGGCAAAACCCTTGTATATCGGCTTTTTCAACACTGGGGCCTACCAAGAAACCATTGGAGGATTTGGCGGTTTACAACACTGTTTAATTCCATCGCCCAAACATGTTCTGATCGACAAGGACGATGAAGGAAACATAACGACCAAACTTTTTTCTGAACAACAAACTGCAAACGACTTTTTAAAAATTTTAGGTTACGATGAATAAGAAAAATTACGCAGGAATACCAGATAAATACGCTCGGCTAGACGATGCTAAAGTGGTATTGATACCTGTACCATACGATGGAACCAGTACTTGGCAAAAAGGAGCAGATAAAGGCCCCGAAGCCTTTTTACACGCTTCAGAGAACATGGAACTTTTTGATATTGAAACGCGTAGCGAACCCTACAAAAAGGGAGTTTACCTAGCACCCCCCGTTACAGAGAACAGCACTCCTGAAAAAATGGTGGATACGGTACACAAAATTGCAAAAAACTATATCATGCAAGATAAATTTGTAACCCTTTTTGGAGGCGAACATTCCATTTCAATAGGCTCCATAAGGGCTTTTAATGAATGTTTTGACGATTTAACCGTTTTACAGATAGATGCCCATGCCGACCTCAGGGAAGAATACGAAGGCAGTAAATGCAACCATGCCTGCGCCGTATATGAAGCCAGTCAACATACAAAACTGATTCAAGTAGGCATTAGAAGTATGGATATTTCTGAAGTCGATAATATGGTCGAGGAACAAACCTATTTTGCCGAAGATATCAACCAAGATGATGAATGGGTAAACGATTCCATTAACCAAATGACAGAAAATGTGTTTATTACCATAGACCTGGATGCCTTCGACCCTTCCATCCTCCCCTCTACCGGAACCCCGGAACCGGGCGGGTTACTGTGGTATGAAACGCTGGATTATTTAAAAAAGGTTTTCAAAAAGAAAAACGTAGTTGGTTTTGACATTGTAGAGCTTTGCCCCAACAAAGACGAAAAATCTTCCGATTTTTTAGCCGCAAAGTTGTATTATAAAATGTTAGCATATAAATTTAAGTACACAAACACAAAAAATCAAGAAGACGATGACGAAGCATAAAGGGGCCATCTCCAATTTTATAGAAAAATATTACCTGCATTTTAATGCCGCAGCACTTGTAGATGCCGCAAAAGCCTACGAAGCGCAACTAAACGGGGGCGCCAAAATGATGGTAACCTTGGCAGGGGCCATGAGTACCGGGGAACTTGGGAAAATTTTTGCAGAAATGATCCGTCAAGACAAAGTGCAAATTATATCGTGTACAGGTGCCAACCTTGAAGAAGATATTATGAATTTGGTGGCGCATTCCCATTACAAGCGGGTACCCAATTACAGAGACCTTACGCCAAAGGAAGAATGGGCATTGCTCGAAAAAGGCCTTAATAGGGTTACCGATACGTGTATTCCCGAAGAAGAAGCTTTTAGGAGGCTGCAAAAGCATATTTTTAAAATCTGGAAAGATGCCGAAACAAAAGGTGAGCGTTATTTTCCGCATGAATACATGTACAAAATGCTATTGTCGGGTGTTTTGGAAGAATATTACGAAATAGATCTAAAAGATTCCTGGATGTATGCCGCCGCCGAAAAGAATTTACCGATTGTGGTTCCCGGATGGGAAGATAGTACCATGGGAAATATCTTTGCTTCCTATGTAATGAAAGGCGAATTGAAAGCCTCGACCATGAAAAGCGGTATTGAATATATGGGCTATTTGGCAGATTGGTACATAAAAAATTCTGATAAAGGAATTGGATTCTTCCAAATTGGAGGCGGAATTGCAGGAGATTTCCCTATTTGTGTGGTGCCAATGTTGTACCAAGACATGGAAATGGAGGATATTCCGTTTTGGAGCTACTTTTGCCAGATATCCGATTCTACAACCAGTTACGGGTCGTATTCCGGAGCCGTGCCAAATGAAAAAATTACATGGGGTAAGTTGGACATCGATACGCCAAAATTCATCATAGAATCTGATGCTACCATTGTGGCACCGTTAATTTTTGCATATCTTCTCGATATGTAATTAAAAATGTTTCAGAAAACAAAAAAATATCTATTTTTAAAATATACTAACCTACATTAATTATCAACAATATGAGACGCGTAATTGTAGATTACAAAAAATTAACCAATGAGATACTTTCTATGCTAGTAGAAAAGTATCCTGACGGATATGGCGACGATGATATTATAAAATTCAAGAACGCTAACAACGAAACGGTCGAAGCGGTAGAAGTGCGCACAGAAGACACTATTTATCTTGTAAAAGTAAGTACCCGCCTGGCCAATACCATGGAAAAATTTGAAGATGACGATGACGACGATTTTGGAACAGACGATTCGCTGGGCAACGATATCGAAATCCCGGATGAACAGGAAGACGACGACGACGATTAATAAAACTAAAAAACCGCCTGAAATTTCAGGCGGTTTTTTTATACTATGCTTTATTATTAAGCATGCTGTTGGGCATGTTTGCCTTCTTTAACCTCTTCAATTATTTTTTTGTTAAATGCCGGCAAATCGTCTGGATGCCTGCTGGTAACCAAGCCTTCATCTACAACAACTTCTTTATCTACCCAATTGGCCCCTGCGTTTTCCAAGTCTTTTTTTATAGATTTGTAAGAGGTCAATGTCCTACCTTCCACAACGTCGGCATCTATTAAACTCCACGGGCCATGGCATATGGCCGCAACCGGTTTGTGCTGTTTAAAAAAGTCCCTAATAAATTTTTTCACGTTTTCATTAGTCCGCAATGTATCGGGGTTCATTACGCCGCCCGGTAATACCAAAGCATCGTAATTATCTGCCAGCCCTTTTTCCACCGTTAGGGTTACATTAAACGATTTTCCCCAGTTACCGTCTTTCCAGCCTTTAATTGAGCCGGGCTTTAAGCTCACGATATCTGCTTGCCAACCTTCTTTTTCAATGGCATCCAATGGAGAGGCCAATTCGGATTCTTCAAATCCGTTTGTAGCTAAAATTGCAATCCTTTTCATAATAATTCTGTTTTTATGGTTCTTCTAAAGCTAGCCATTTGTATACAGAATCTCTGTTAGTGAAGTTATAAAATAGCACCCCCTATTGTTAAACATTCATAAAAGGAAGATACCGGTCCTTTAAAATATTTTCATGGTGCTTTTGGTGGCCACATATAATAAACCCGGCAGCTTTAACGCTCATGGCAACGCCTTCTACCTCGCCACTATTTTCAAAGGCATTTTCTGGTAAAAACTCAAATAAATTTAGGGTACTATCGCGCACGGCAATAAACTCTTTAATCAAACTTTCCTTGGTACGCATTGAAGCTTCAGAGCTTTCTACATATCCGTCTTGCTCAAATCCTTTCAACATGGCTCCTTCTTCTCTTGCAAATGTAAATGCGCGGTATTGAAATACCCTTTCTGTGTCAACAATATGCAACAAAAGCTGCTTGACTGTCCATTTTCCTTCCGCATAAGAATACCCATAATCAAACTCGGCTATAGAGTTCATTATTTCAACGATGGAATCTTTGCGGTCCTTTAATTCGGGCAACAGAGATACTTCGCCCAGCGTTCTTATGTAATTGTGGTAAAAATTATTGTACTCGGTGGTTTTTAGGGTCGAAATGTGCATGGCTATTCAAGTTGTTTGTTAAAAAGACTAATTTAAGTTCAAAATTAATTATTCTATTTGGTTTCTTTATTTTTTTCATAATATTGTATGCAACTCAACCAAAACAAAAAAGAATGGTAAAAAGGTTCAACTTTAATCTATTTTAATTAACCGCCTCGACCAGTATATGAAGTATTAAAAAAATAATATCAATTCATTTCGACAAAAAAGTCGGGTACAAAAAATCCCATAAAAAGGAAAAATATAATTCAATATAAAGTTAATGTTGCAACCGTCTCGCATATACCTCCTACTTACAGCAGTTTTTCTTGCTCAATTTTTGTTTTCTCAGAACAGTCAGCGCATTAAGGCTACCTTGTTGCCTGAAACGCACGAAATAGCCATTCAGCAGGAAATTACCTACCGAAATACAAGCAGCGACACGCTTAACAATTTATATCTATACGATTGGAACAATGCGTATGCCAATAAAAATACAGCTTTGGCCAAACGCTTTGCCGAAGAGTTTAACAAAAGTCTTCATCTTGCAAAAGAAGAAGACCGTGGCGCTACCCATATAATTTCTTTAACAGATAAGAACTTTGATTTTTTAAAATGGGAAAGGATTGAAGAAGACGATATTTTAAAGGTTCAATTAAAATTTCCCATATATCCCGGAAAGGAGTATGTTTTAAAGCTTTCGTACAAAATAAAGCTTCCAAGTGCCCAATTTACCGGTTATGGGTATACAGATACAAACGAATACCAGCTAAGATATTGGTACATAACCCCAGCTTTGTATAATAATGGATGGGAGCTTTACAGCAATAAGAGCTTAAACGACCTTAATATCCTTAACCGTGATATTGATATTGAGTTTAAATACCCGAAGCTATATCATGTGATTACCGATTTAAACACTACAGATACCCAAGATGATGGCCTTACATATATAAAGCACCTTACCGGAAAAAACAGGGGCGACATTAAGCTGTATTTTTTAAAGGAAAACAATTTTTCGATATACAAAGACGAAGCCTTTGAGCTTATTTCCAATGTAGAAAGCAAGGACCTTAGCAAAGTTGTCATGGCAATTTCTGCCGAAAGGGTTATTAAATATATCGATAGCACCCTTGGCAGTTACCCGCATAAAAAACTTTTAATAACAGAAGAAGATTATAAAAAGAACCCTTTGTACGGCCTTAACCAGTTGCCCTCGTTCCTGCGGCCGTTTCCAGAAGAATTCCAGTACGAGTTGAAAATACTAAAAACAGCCTTGCACGAATATCTCAACAATACTTTGTACCTCGACAACCGAAAGGAAAACTGGGTAAAAGATGGCATAGAAACCTATTTATTGATGAAATATGTTGATGCCTTTTACAAAGATATGAAGCTGTTGGGCAAATTGTCCAAGATATGGGGCATTCGGTCATTCCATATGGCGCAAATGGACTTTAACGATCAATACCCGTATTTATATATGTTAATGGCCAGAACATATTCTGACCAGCCTCTAACCAGCCAGCGGGATTCGCTTATAAAATTCAACGAAAGGATAGCAAACAAATATAAATCGGGAGTTGGCCTGGCCTATTTAAGCAGTTATTTAGGGAATAATTATATTGATAAAAAGATTAAGGAATTTTATACCACCTACAATAGCAACGATGTAAACAGCAACGATTTTGAGGAACTCTTAAAAAAGGATGCCCCAAAAAACATCGATTGGTTTTTTAATACCTATGTGGCTACCAATAAAAAAATAGATTTTAAGATAAAAAAGTTCAAAAAAAAGGACGATTCTATTTTTGTGACCTTAAAAAACAAGAGGCACACCAATGTTCCCATTACGCTCTACGGAATAGACAAAAACGATTCGGTTTTATTTAAAAACTGGTATGAAAACATAGAAAACAGCGAGACAGTAAGTGTGCCCAGAAAAGACATAAAGCGATTGGTTTTAAATTACGACCGTGTAATCCCGGAATTTAACGAAAGGGACAACTGGAAGTCTGTAAACGGCTTCCTGTCGACCAATAGAAAATTAAAGTTTCAATTTTTTAAAGATACCGAAGACCCATACTACAATCAGATTTTTTATGTGCCCGTGCTTAGTTTTAATATTTACGATGGCATAACCCCGGGAATGCGCCTGTACAACAAAACGTTCTTGGCAAAACCTTTTATATACGACATTCAACCATCGTATGCCTTTGGTGAAAATGCACTTGTTGGTTCGGGCACACTTAGGTTCCGTAAATATGTAAACCACGACAATATGTACCTTATCGATGCTTTTCTGGCCGGGTCATCTTTCCATTATGCCGATGGGCTTCGTTACAGCACCATTACGCCTTCCCTGACCTTCCGGTTTAGAAACGACGATTTAAGGTCCAACGAACGGGAACTCCTTAACATGCGCTTTATAAACGTGCTCAGGGACTATTCTCCAAATATAGACACAGACCCCGATTACAGTGTATTTAACGTAAGGTATGCATATGGCAATAACGGCATAATAAATTACAAGTCGTGGTTTGCCGATTTCCAGATTGCCAGCGATTTTGCAAAAGTTTCCTTTAACTGGGAATACCGCAAGCTCTTTCAAAACAACAGGCAGCTCAACATCCGCTTTTTTGCGGGCAAGTTTATATACAACCAGACCAATTCAGACTATTTTAGCTATGCCCTGGACAGGCCTACCGATTACTTGTTTGATTACGATTATTTGGGGCGCTCGGAAGATACCGGGATTTTTAGCCAACAACTTATTATTGCCGAAGGCGGCTTTAAATCGAAATTGGAAAATCCCTATGCAAACGATTGGATCGTAACTACCAATGCCAGTTTTAATATTTGGAGATGGATAGAAATGTACGGCGATGTTGGAATGATACGAAACATGAACCAAGACGCCCGCTTTGTCTATGATTCGGGAATTAGGCTCAATTTAGTAACCGATTATTTTGAACTTTATTTCCCCATATACTCCAACAATGGATGGGAAATAGCACAACCGCAATATGATGAAAAAATTAGGTTTATTGTAACCTTAAGTCCAAAAACACTTATCGGTTTATTCACCCGCAAATGGTTTTGATATTGTATTGAATATATTTAAACCTTCTTTATCCTTATCTTTATTGTTATTCATGTTCTTAACCGTTATGTTGATAAATTCATTGCAAAGAACAACGTGCAAAAGCAGCTTCATAATTTGTTTGTTTCTGCTAAATATTTCAGCAAAAATTTAAAAAATATTCATCCAAATTGCTTTTTCAACAATCTCACAAAACCTTTAACAAATCCCTATCAAAACAATACAAACAAGTGCTTTTATTAAGATAAATTCAGTTTTAACAATTATTATTGAAAAATTAGCATTTTATAAGGCCCTTTTTTAATTGCAAAAATCATTCTTTTTGGCTATTTTTGTTTCCGTCTCATAAAAAACCTATGCAAACAAAACCCGAAACAAAGCAAGATATTTCCTTTGAAGATTTTAAAAATGAAATACTTAACGACTACAGGATTGCTGTTACCAGCAGGGAATGTAGTTTGTTGGGCCGAAGGGAAGTCTTGACCGGAAAAGCGAAATTTGGAATTTTTGGTGACGGAAAAGAACTTCCGCAACTGGCAATGGCAAAAGCTTTTAAAAACGGCGATTTTAGAAGCGGTTATTATCGCGACCAAACGTTTATGATGGCCATTGGCGAATTAAGCATTAAACATTTCTTTGCAGGGTTGTACGCACATACCGATATTGAAAAAGAACCCATGAGTGCCGGAAGGCAAATGGGCGGTCATTTTTTAACAACCAGCAATAACCCCGACGGGTCTTGGGTAGACTTGACCGCACAAAAAAACAGTAGCTCGGATATTTCCCCGACAGGCGGGCAAATGGCCAGATTGTTAGGGCTTGCACAGGCCTCTAAAATATACAGGCATGCCAAAGATGTTAAAGCCGAAGGTTTTTCGGTAAACGGAAATGAAGTGGCTTGGGGAACCATTGGAAACGCAAGTACCAGTGAAGGCATATTTTTCGAGACCATTAATGCTGCCGGGGTAATGCAAGTGCCCATGGTAATTAGTATTTGGGATGATGAATATGGTATCTCGGTTCATGCCAAGCACCAAACAACCAAAGAAAATATCTCTGAAATCCTAAAAGGGTTTCAACGTACAGAAGCCGAGGCCGGTTACGAAATAATTGTTGTAAAAGGATGGGATTACCCTTCTTTGATTGAAGCATTCAACAAGGCCGGAAAAATTGCAAGGGAAGAACATGTTCCGGTTATTTTACATGTAACAGAGCTAACACAGCCCCAAGGGCATTCAACTTCTGGTTCTCATGAAAGGTACAAATCGGAAGAAAGATTGAAGTGGGAAAAGGAACACGATTGTAACCTTAAGCTCCGCGAATGGATGATTGCCAATAATTTTGCAACCGACGAAGAGTTAAATCAACTAGAGAAAAAAATAAAAAAGGAAGTCCGCGATGGTAAAAAAGAAGCATGGAGCGAATTTTTGGCACCCATCAAAACCGATAAAAAAATGGTGGTCTCCCTATTGGCAGACCTAGCCAATAATAGCGAGAATAAAAGTTTTATCAATAGACTTAAAAACGACCTTATCTCCATTGACGAGCCTGTTAAACGAAATGTAATATCCATAGCAAGGAAAGCTTTGCGCTATACCATACATGAAGATTCTGATGCTAAAAAGGCTTTACAGCAATGGATCAAGTCCTTTTACACAAGGACACAACCGGAATACAGCTCCCACCTATATAGCGAAACAAAAAATAACGCTACCAATATTGCCGAAGTAGCCCCACAATACAACGAAAACAGTGAACTGGTTGATGGAAGGATCGTGCTTCGCGATAATTTTGACAAACTCTTTGGCAAAAATCCCAATGCCGTAATATTTGGAGAAGACAGTGGAAATATAGGCGATGTAAACCAAGGGCTAGAGGGGCTTCAGAAAAAATATGGAGATTTGCGCATTGCCGATGCAGGTATACGCGAAGCCACTATTGTTGGACAAGGTATAGGATTGGCGTTAAGAGGACTTAGACCGATTGCCGAAATACAATACCTTGACTATATTATGTATGCCCTCTATGTGCTTACCGACGATCTTGCCACGCTTTTGTATAGAACCGTGGGCAAACAAAAAGCCCCGGTAATTATAAGGACCCGTGGGCATCGACTGGAAGGTATATGGCATGCAGGATCGCAAATGGGCGGTTTAATCCATTTATTAAGGGGCATGTATGTGTTGGCACCTAGAAATATGACCAAAGCAGCTGGGTTTTACAACACGCTTATGGAAAGCGACGAACCCGCACTGGTAATAGAAAGCCTTAACGGTTACCGCTTAAAAGAAAAACTGCCCGCAAACCTAGGCGAATTAAAAACGCCCATTGGTGTTGTGGAAACCATAAAAGAAGGAACCGACATTACCTTGGTATCGTATGGATCGACATTACGCATCGTGGAACAGGTTGCCAAAGAACTGCATGAAGTCTCTATTGATGCCGAAGTTATAGATGCGCAAACACTTCTACCTTTTGATATAAATCACGATACGCTAAAAAGTATTAAAAAAACAAACCGTTTATTGGTAATTGATGAAGATGTTCCCGGTGGATGCTCTGCTTATTTGCTACAGGAAATCGTGGAAAATCAAGGGGCGTACAAGTTTTTGGACAGTGCCCCGCAAACGCTTTCTGCCAAGGCCCACAGACCAGCCTATGCCAGTGACGGCGATTATTTTTCCAAACCCAATGCCGAAGATATTTTTGAAAAGGTCTACGCTATCATGCACGAGGCCAACCCGGGCAAATATCCAAAATTGCGGTAACGGATAAATGGCAACTGTATAAAACCATAGAAAATCATGATACATTAAGGTTTTTTCGCTGAAGGCTTATTGGCGTCTTTATCTATAAAGCTTAAAGGAAGCTCCGATTCTTTTCCGTACAGTTTAATTTCCTGGATATCGGCCGGCATGTAGTAACCTGCATCTTCCAATGCTTCTTTTATGCGCCGTACAACGTTTCCTTTGGTTATAAGCGCCTGCATTCTAAAATCTTTGGTATCTACCCAAAAAAATACTTTTAAGTTAACGGTGCTAGTCGCCAATTCGTCTTCGATTACAAAATTATGGTGCACCCCATCGTTGATGACCATTGGTTCTTCTTTTAATGCTTTTAAGACCACTTTTTTGGCTCCATCAATGTTTTCTTCATAGGCAATACCGATAATGAAATCCCAACGAAAAAAGCCATCTTCAGTGTAATTGGTAACAGGCAAGGTTATAACGTCGCTGTTCGGGATGTATACATCTTTACCATCAAAAGTCTTTAGTTTTGTATACCGGAATTCCAATGCTTTTACCTTCCCAAAAATATCGCCTATCTCTACAGTATCGTCTACATCAAACGGCCGGTTGAAGCTTAATATAACCCCAGCTATAAAATTCTGGCCAATATCCTTAAAAGCAAAGCCCAGAATTACGGTACTTGCCCCCGCCGCCGCCAAAATACCCGCAGAAATCCTTCCCATTCCCGCAGCATTAAGTGCCAACATGATAAAAATAATAGAAATTACAAAACGGATGCCCCTACCCAAAAACTTGCTCATTAACGGGTCTTGTGTACGGTGATGTATACGGGCCCTTGCAAAATTGCTTATCCACCCTGCTATAAATATTCCTAAAATTAAAATAAGCAACCCGAAAAT
The DNA here is from genome assembly GCF_037029175.1 of Galbibacter sp. PAP.153. NCBI lineage: Bacteria > Pseudomonadati > Bacteroidota > Flavobacteriia > Flavobacteriales > Flavobacteriaceae > Galbibacter > Galbibacter sp. PAP.153. The sequence goes on from NZ_JAZEUN010000007.1 coordinate 146,523, forward strand.
GTAATGCGGTATCGAGGCAATAAAATTATCTACAAAGTTTAATACCGACGTTTTTAGTTCGGTTTGTGCATCTTGGCCTTGAATCAACAGAAAAAACATGGAAAGGAGTTTATGGATTTTCTTAAAATTACTAAATTAAATTTAAAATATCTTTTTAAACCATCTACCAAACGCCTTTCAACAACATACAAAACAAGTTTTAGCGCCCGTTTTAATACCGCATAGCTTCAAATAAAAAATTTTATACTGAAATAGATACACTTACCAATATTTAAAAAAGATATTTGTTAAGGTTAAGAAGATTTTTACACCCCATCTTCTTTTTGATTAATTTTACTACATTCATTTACATAAAACTCATCAACATGAGAATTGAAAGCGATATTAAGTTAGGGTTTAAAGATGTTATGATCCGCCCAAAACGGTCAACTTTAAAGTCCCGAAGCGACGTAAGCCTGGAACGCGAATTTAAATTTAAGCACAGCTCCCACATATGGAGCGGTATCCCTATAATTGCAGCAAACATGGATACAGTGGGTACTTTTGAAATGGCTCGGGTTTTATCGCAGCAACAAATAATTACCGCAATCCATAAACATTACACAGTCGATGAATGGAGTACTTTCCTTTTGGACAAAAACGATGACTTTTATAATTATATAGCGGTAAGTACCGGAACCAGCAAAAGGGATGCCGAGAAATTAAGCGACATTGCTGAAAAGCACCCAAAGCTACAGCTTATTTGTATTGATGTTGCCAATGGATATTCGGAACATTTTGTGGATTTTGTAAAAACAACCCGAAAAACCTATCCCGACAAGATAATTATGGCCGGAAATGTGGTTACGGGAGAAATGGTGGAAGAACTTATTCTTGCCGGGGCAGATATTATAAAAGTCGGTATTGGGCCCGGTAGTGTTTGTACCACACGGGTTAAAACGGGTGTGGGCTATCCGCAACTTTCTGCTATTATTGAATGTGCCGATGCGGCCCACGGATTGGGCGGTCAGATTATCTCGGACGGCGGCTGCAAAATTCCGGGCGACATTGCCAAGGCCTTTGGTGGCGGAGCCGATTTTGTAATGCTTGGCGGAATGCTGGCCGGACATAGCGAAAGTGGTGGTAAAATAATTACTAAAAATGGGGAACAATACAAGGCTTTTTACGGGATGAGCTCGGAAACGGCCATGAAAAAACATGCCGGGGGCGTTGCCGAATACCGTGCCAGCGAAGGAAAGACCGTGAAAATCCCGTATCGGGGCGATGTAATACATACCGTGCAGGACATTTTGGGAAGTTTGCGTTCTACGTGTACATATGTGGGCGCAGGAAGATTAAAAGAGCTTACAAAGCGAACCACTTTTATTCGTGTACAAGAACAGCACAATGAGGTTTTTTCTTAACTGTGTTTCCGTTAAAAAACCCTCGTCATGAATTTCATACCGGAAATTCTTGTTTGTGAACAATAGCATTAAACCCTCGATGGAGAATTAAAAATAGAAAACAACAATTCTTTTAACAAATCGGCCTGCGAAATGTTTACGGCCCCTACCCCTTTGCTCTTTACATCGATTGCCCGAAGTTGGGTTACTATTTTGCTACACTGTTTCATGGGGTAATTTCTGGCGGCGGTTTGGTATTCCCCAACAAAATAAGGGTTTACTTTTAAGGCACTTGCCACACTTCCTTTAGAATGGTCTTTTAACCCATGATATTGCAATAATTGTGAGAAAAAACTGTACAAAAGGGAGATGGTCATGACCATGGGGTTGTCTTTTGGGTTTTGTGCAAAATAGGTAACAATCCTGGTTGCTTTTACAATATCGCGTTCCCCAATGGCCTTGCGGAGCTCGAAGTTGTTGTAATCCTTGCTAATTCCAATATTTTCCTCGATATGTTTTGGGGTAATTTCTTCTCCCTTTGGAATAATCAACTGCAATTTTTCAAGTTCGTTGTTAATTTTCCCCAGGTCGGTGCCCAAGAATTCTACCAACATCTGCGCGGCCTTGGGCGTTATGCCGTATTTCCTTCCGGCAAGGACTTTTCGTATCCAATCGCCTATTTGATTTTCATACAATTTTTTGCTTTCAAAAATATACCCGGTCTTGCTTATGGCCTTGTACACTTTTTTGCGCTTATCCAGTTTTTTATATTTATAGCATATTACCAATACCGTTGTGGGCTGCGGATTAAGGGCATAAGCCTCCAACTGGTCTATGGTCCTGGAAAGGTGTTGTGCTTCCTTGACGATAATTACCTGCCTTTCGGCCATCATGGGGTACCTTTTGGCGCTCGAAACAATTTCGTCAACGGTGGCGTCTTTCCCGTAAATCACCATTTGGTTAAAACCCCGCTCTTCTTCGGTAAGGATGGAGCGTTCCATATATTCGGCAATTTTATCTACATAATATGGCTCCTCGCCCATTAAAAAATAAATTGGCTTGATATTTCCCGCTTTTATATCGTTAACGATCTTTTTAACTTCATCCATAAAGAAACATGTAATTTTTGATGGTATTTACAATTATCTTCTGATATTTTAGATATTTGCCATATGCAACAACTCAATTTTCCAGCATATACATTCCGATTCAAAAATAGCGAAAATAAAGTCCATATTTTTGATTCGATCCGTAAAAAGTTTGTACAGCTTCAGCCCGAAGAATGGGTACGCCAACATGTAGTGGCCTTTTTGCTGAATGAAAAAAAATATCCCGTTTCCCTGATTAATGTTGAAAAGGAACTGAAAATCAATTCATTAAAAAAAAGATACGATGTTTTAATTTTTCAACCGGACGGAAACATCCATTTAATAGTTGAATGCAAGGCTCCGAACGTAAAAATAAGCCAGCATACTTTTGACCAGATTGCACGGTACAACCTCTCGCTAAAGGCTACTTATTTAATGGTAACCAACGGACTTGAGCATTATTATTGCCAAATGGACTATGAAAACGAAAAATACATATTTCTAAAGGATATTCCATCTTATATGCTTTAATTTGCAGTCGTTTTGAAAAATCAACATGAAGGAATGAAAATAGCGGTTGTAATATTAAACTGGAACGGAAAAGCACTTTTAAAGAAGTTTCTCCCTTCGGTTATTCAATATTCCCCAAATGCGACTATTTATGTTGCCGATAATGCTTCTGAAGACGGCTCGGTGGCGTTTATAAAAGAAGAATTCCCAAATGTTGCCATTATTCAAAATAAAACCAATGGCGGGTTTGCCAAAGGTTATAACGATGCCCTGAAACATGTTGAAGAAGACATTTTATGCCTGCTGAACTCAGACATTGAAGTTACCCCAAATTGGCTGTCCCCCATAGAAGAAACCTTTAAAAGCAATAACGACATTGCAATTGTTCAGCCAAAAATATTAGATTATAAAAACAAAGAGTATTTTGAGTATGCAGGTGCGGCCGGTGGTTTTCTGGACAGGCTTGGCTATCCTTTTTGCAGGGGAAGGATTTTTCAGACCCTGGAAAAGGACCATGCACAATACAATGACATAAAGGAAATTTTTTGGGCCACCGGGGCGTGTATGTTTATTAAAAAGGAAGTTTTTAACACACTTGGGGGCTTTGATGAAGATTACTTTGCCCATCAAGAAGAAATAGACCTGTGTTGGAGGGCCCAGAACAGGAACTATAAAATTGTGTATGTGGGCGTTTCAAAAGTATACCACGTGGGAGGCGCGACCCTAAACAACATGAACCCTAAAAAAACATTTTTAAATTTTAGGAACTCGCTTTTTTCAATTACAAAAAACCTTCCCAAGCGCAAGGTTTTTCCTTTAATCGTTGCAAGGTTATTTTTAGACGGAATTGCGGGAATACGCTTTTTGTTTCAATTAAAATTATTACATTTATTGGCAATAATAAAAGCTCATTTTAGTTACTATTATTATTTTGTAAGAATCTTTAAAAAAAGGGGGCATATTAATAAAGATATTAAGTATTTTGAATGCACTTCGGTTGTAATCAGTTATTTCTTAAAACAAAAAAGGTATTATCGGGAAATTACAAACTCAAGCAAACGTCCATAAACCCGATGATTTAAGAGAAAATTAACTAAAAACCATGTACATCCATAAGCTTTTTATATAATTTTGTTCCAAAATGTTAAAACGTTAATTAAGTAAAATTATAATCATGAAAAGAATTTTTTTATTAGGTGCATTAGGTGCCGTTTTCTTAACTTCTTGTGTTTCTTCTAAAAAGTACGCAGAACTTGAAGCCAAGCAAAAAGAGACGCAAGATTTGTTAAACTCAGCAACAGTTAAGTTAAACTCTTGCCTTGCTGAGCAGGAAAATTATAAAGATCAAATAGATTTGCTTAAAGCAAATAACGACGAGCTCATAAACAATATGGGGAACTTAACAACCCTAACTGCCAAAGGAGCCGACAACTTGGAAAAATCTCTTGAAAGCTTAAGGGAAAAAGACCTTACCATAAGAAAGTTACAAAATGCTGTTACACGTAGGGACTCTGTTAACCTTGCTTTGGTACAGAGTTTAAAAGGTGTTTTGGGTAACCTTGACGACGAAGATATCAACATCAGTGTAGAAAAAGGAGTTGTATATGTAAATATTTCTGATAAATTATTATTCTCCAGCGGAAGTACAACCGTATCTGCAAGAGCAAAAGAAGTATTAGGAAAAGTTGCTACCGTTGTTAAGAACAAGCCAGACTTCGAGTTTATGGTAGAAGGACATACAGACACTGTGCCGATCCATACTGCCAAAATGGAAGACAACTGGGACTTAAGTGTACTTAGGGCTACTTCTGTTGTTAGGATCCTTCAAAACGAATTTGGTGTAGCACCAGCGAGAATGACTGCTGCCGGTAGAGGTCAGTATGTTCCTGTTGCTTCAAACGATACCAAAGATGGAAAAGCTAAAAACCGTAGAACCAGAATTGTTATCTTACCTAAATTAGATCAGTTCTATAGCATGATAGAAGAAGGTATGAAAGATCCTAAGATAAACTAAGGATATCCCGAAAATATATAAATCTAAAAAAAGCATCGCTGATAGCGGTGCTTTTTTAGTATATTTAACATGGAAACAAAATGTTATTCATCTATGCTTAAACCGCTTTTTTGCCTTTTGCTAATAATAGTTTTCTCATTCTCGTGCAAACAACCTGTAGAAGACATTCACGATCAGGACATTGAAATGGTTAATTGGGAAAGCCGTAACATTTCATTACCTGCCAATGATTCTTTATGGGTCAACGGGCAAACGTACCTTTCTATTTATTCGCAAATCTATAGCTATACGCAACATGGAAAACACGACCTTACAACCACGGTAAGCCTAAGAAATATTAGCAGCAAGGATAGCATTTATATCACAAAAGCAGATTATCATAACGAAAAAGGGGCACTCATAAGGTCGTATGTAAAAAAGCCCGTTTATATCGCTCCGCTGGAAACCATTGAAATAGTTATTGCCAAAGACGACAATCATGGAGGTTCGGGTGGGAATTTTATTTTTGATTGGACTGTAAGCAAAAACACAAAAGCGCCCTATTTTGAAGCCGTAATGATTTCTACAGCCGGGCAACAAGGCCTGTCTTTTACCACTCAAGGCATAAGGGTTAAGTAAGGCTTAATTTAATAACACGGGAAAACCGTCTTTCCACACGATTTCTTTTTTGGACAAATACCATGTGTTTCCATCACCGGTATTATTTCCTTGAAAAAACAAATGGTAATTCCCTTCATTATCCTTAAAAATATCTGGATGACCCGATTCGCTGCTGTTCCAGGTACCCTGTTTTCCATTTTCCAGAAAAGGATGGTTGTACAAACGTTGCCATGTAATCCCGTCTTTGCTTTTTGCAACTCCTATTTGCTGGGGTTCGTTGTTGTAACTTCCCGCATAAAACATGTACAGCTCATCGCCCAAATTTACCAATGAAGCCCCTTCTACACAGTTCCTTTCCCAAGCCAGCGTTGGGTATAAAATTGACTTATCCGCGGCCATTGTCCAGGCGCCCCTATTAAAGTTGGAATTTCCAGGGGCAGTTGCCACGCCTTGCATCTGTATTTTCCCTTCGGGGTCTCTTGTGGCAAAATATAGAAAGTATTTCCCTTTAAATTTTATTACTTCGGCATCAATGGCACGCCCATTGTTCCATTTGCCGGTTGGACGAAAAACCGGGTTGGTTTTATTTCTTTTAAAGTGAATTCCATCGGTGCTGGTAGCATGGCATATGGCATCTTTTGGGCCATTTCCGTATGTTTGGAAAAACAAATTAATTTTTCCATTCTCCACATAGGCACCCGGTGCACAAAGTCCATTTTTCTCATATGTTTCTTCCGGATTAATTTCGCCCGCTTTTTGCCAATTTGTTAGGTCGTTGCTCTTTGCAATACCAATCGACCAGCCTTTTTTATCGTTATTGGCAATGGAATAGTACATCCAATAAGCATTTTTAAAATATACAACCGTTGGGTCTTTTGCAATTGGTTTTCCAGATGAAGTGTCGGTATAATACATTTTAGACTTATCCTGTGCATGCCCGATTAGGACAAAAAATACCATTGCTAAAAGAAACGTGCTCTTGTGCATCATAATTTATAAAATTGATTGGTTGCCCAAATTAGTAGAATATAAAAGAACGTTGCACCCTTTTTGCATCAATACTTCATCAAAATCATTCAACATGTATATTTTTGGCTTTCTGTAAGCATAAAACAAAAAGCCCTTACCGTTTATGGCAAGGGCTTTCTTATAAAAAATACTTTTTTAAGCTTTAAACAATGGCCTGTGCGCCATTAATCTGTAAACGTGATTTTTGGCAGCTTCTACCTTAGAAGCGTCTTCCCTGTTTGTCAACACTTCATCAATAAGGTTTACCACCGCTTCCATATCTTCTTCAACCAAACCTCTTGTGGTTATTGCCGCGGTACCAATTCTTATGCCGCTGGTTACAAACGGGCTTTTATCGTCAAAAGGCACCATGTTTTTATTCACCGTAATATTTGCTCTACCAAGAGCTTCTTCTCCTTCTTTACCAGAAATATTTTTATTTCTAAGGTCGATCAACATCATATGGTTGTCGGTCCCTTCAGAAATAATATCATATCCCCTGTCTACAAAAGCTTGAGCCATGGCCGCTGCATTCTTTTTAACCCGCACGATATAATGCAGGAATTCTTCGCTTAAAGCTTCCCCAAAAGCAATAGCCTTGGCAGCGATAATATGTTCCAGGGGCCCGCCTTGGTTGCCCGGGAATACGGCACTGTCCAACAGAGAGGACATCATTCTTAAATTGCCGTTTTTAAGTTTTAGACCAAATGGGTTTTCGAAATCCTTCCCCATTAATATAAGTCCGCCCCTTGGTCCGCGCAATGTTTTATGAGTAGTCGTTGTAACAATGTGGCAATGAGGGATCGGGTCGCTCAATACACCTTTGGCTATAAGCCCGGCGGGGTGGGAAATATCGGCAAATAAAATAGCATTGACACTATCTGCAATTTCCCTGAATTTTTTAAAATCAATATCTCTTGAATAAGCCGATGCGCCTGCAATAATTAATTTTGGCTGTTCTTTTTTGGCAACTTCTGCAATATGTTCATAATTTAAACGTCCGGTTTCCTTTTCGACCCCATAAAAAACTGGATTGTATAATTTTCCCGAAAAGTTTACCGGCGAACCGTGGGTAAGGTGCCCTCCGTGGGAAAGATCGAAACCTAAAATTTTATCACCCGGTTTCAAGCATGCTGCAAAAACAGCCGTATTTGCCTGAGAACCACTGTGCGGCTGAACATTGGCATAGGTTGCGCCAAATAATTCTTTAGCGCGTTCAATGGCAATACTTTCCACTTCGTCTACCACTTCACAACCACCATAATAACGTTTGCCCGGATAGCCTTCGGCATATTTATTGGTTAGTACAGAACCTGCGGCTTCCATTACCTGTCCGCTTACAAAGTTTTCTGAAGCAATGAGTTCGATCCCTTCCAATTGGCGTTTTTTTTCCGCCTCAATAAGATCAAAAATTTGTTCGTCTCTTTTCATTTTGGAGTATTTCGTTAAAGAATGGTCAAAAATATAAAATAGATTCGGTAAATTGATAGAAATTGGTACCTTTAAATCCAATTTTATGAAACAATAATTAAGAAATTTGTCATGCCTGATACAGCAAATAATCCAAATAGGAGGTCTTGGCTACCAGTAAGTCCGGATTCTGATTTTCCAATTCAAAATATTCCGTTCGGGGTTTTTTTAACCCGCGATGATGTAATTACCATTGGGACCCGCATTGGCGACACTGCCATTGACCTTGGTGCCCTGCATCAATTGGGGTATTTTAAAAACATCCCACTTACTGACGATATCTTTTTGCAAGACACTTTAAACGATTTTATTTCTGACGGAAAGAAAACATGGAGATTGGTAAGAAATAGAATTGCCGAAATATTTGATGAAAAAAACGAAACCCTGAAAAATCACGAGGAGCACCGCAATATTGTGTTGTTTACTTTAGATGAAATTGAGATGCAGCTTCCTGTGCAAATTGGGGACTACACAGATTTTTACAGCAGTAAAGAACACGCTACCAATGTTGGGACTATGTTTCGCGACCCCAACAATGCCCTGTTGCCCAATTGGCTCCATATCCCGGTAGGCTATCACGGAAGGAGCTCGTCTATTGTGCCCAGTGGAATCCCTATTCACCGCCCGATGGGGCAGACCATGCCTGTCGGTGCGACCGACCCAGTTTTTGGCCCGTCGAAATTGGTAGACTTTGAGTTGGAAATGGCTTTTATCACCACAGACGCCAATCAGTTGGGAGAACCTATCCCAGTTGAAGAAGCCGAAGATTATATTTTTGGAATGGTGCTGTTTAACGACTGGAGTGCCCGCGATATTCAAAAATGGGAATATGTCCCGCTAGGGCCTTTCCTTGCAAAAAATTTCGCTTCGTCCATCTCTCCGTGGATCGTTACCCTGGACGCTCTTGAACCATTTAGGGTTGAAAGTCCAAAACAGGATCCCAAACCACTTCCCTATCTGCATTTTAAAGGAAAGAAAAGTTTTGACATCAATCTGGAAGTAGACCTCACCCCTGAAAACGGAAGCCCGGTTACCATTACAAAAAGTAATTTTAAATATATGTATTGGAATATGTCTCAACAGCTGGCACATCATACCATAAATGGATGTAAAGTTAACAGTGGGGACATGATGGGAAGCGGGACCATTTCGGGCCCAACGCCAGGTTCGTACGGATCGATGCTGGAACTTACCTGGAGAGGTGAAAAACCCATTAAGATGAAGGATAATAGCGAACGTAAATTTATAGATGACGGAGATACCGTAACCATGAGGGGTTATTGTAAAAAAGATTCCATAAGGATAGGTTTCGGGGAAGTTTCCAATAAGCTTTTACCTCCTTTTAACCCTAAAAAGGGCAAAAAATAATAAAGAAGTTTTTTTGAAGATAAAAAAGTTGAGCCTTTCGGAGTTTATCATTTTATACAAACTCCAAAAGGCTCATTTTTAGTTTATGTCTGCTATACTTTTACTTATGTGTGCAAAGGCCTGCTGTCTGTAGCGTCCAGAGCAGCTTCTTTTACTGCTTCTGCATAAGTTGGGTGTGCATGGCTCATTCTAGAAATATCCTCGGCGCTTGCCCTAAATTCCATGGCCGTTACGGCTTCTGCAATTAAATCGGCTGTACGGGCGCCAATCATATGGATACCCAAAACTTCGTCTGTTTCGGCATCGGCAAGAATTTTTACAAAGCCATCAATGTCCATACTTGCACGGGCACGGCCAAGTGCACGCATTGGAAACTGCCCCGTTTTATATTTTGTTCCTGTCTCCTTTAATTGTTCTTCGGTTTTGCCAACGGCAGCAACTTCCGGCCATGTGTAAACTACGCCCGGAATCAAGTTGTAATCAACATGGGGTTTTTGCCCTGCAAGCGTTTCTGCAACAAAAACACCTTCTTCTTCGGCCTTATGGGCCAGCATGGTACCTTTTACAACATCGCCAATGGCGTAGATATTAGAAATGTTAGTCTGTAAATGCTCGTTTACTGCTATTTGTCCTTTGTCGTTTACCTTTATGCCTGCCTTTTCTGCGTTCAAACCATCGGTATACGGACGTCTTCCAACAGAAACCAAGCAATAATCGCCTTCAAAAGAAACCTCTTTTCCTTTTTTATCATCGGCTTTTACGGTAACCTTAGTTCCTTTTCGGGTAACTCCTTTCACTTTGTGCGATGTAAAGAATTTCATTCCGCGTTTTTTCAACGAGCGCTGTAGTTCTTTTGAGAGCCCACCGTCCATTGTTGGGATAATACGGTCCATATATTCTATTACCGAAACTTCTGCGCCCAAACGGCTGTATACCTGGCCCAGTTCCAGTCCGATAACTCCGCCACCTATTACAATAAGGTGTTTTGGTACTTCTTTTAGCGTGAGCGCTTCGGTAGAAGTTATAATACGCTCCTTGTCAATCTCAATAAAAGGAAGGGTTGAAGGCTTTGATCCGGTTGCAATAATGCTGTGTTTCGCCTCTATTTCTTCAGTTTTCTTACCTTTTTTAATTTCAATATGTGTAGCGTCCTTAAAGCTTCCTATCCCGTGATAAACATCTATTTTATTTTTGTCCATCAAGAAATCGATCCCTTTGGTGGTTTGGTCTACCACGTCTTGTTTACGGGCGATCATTTTTTTAAGGTTAACCTTTACTTCTCCCGGGATTTCAATTCCATGTTCTTCAAAATGCGTAACGGCATCGTCGTAATGGTGAGACGAGTCTAAAAGTGCTTTGGAAGGGATGCATCCCACATTTAGGCATGTTCCCCCAAGGGTATCGTATTTTTCTATTATGGCAGTTTTCATTCCCAGTTGTGCGCAACGGATTGCTGCTACATAACCTCCGGGTCCCGAGCCTATGACGGCTACATCATATGAGTTCATAAAATGTTTTTAGTGATACTTTTATTTATAGACTAACAAAAATACAAATGTTTTACGGGAAGGCAACTATGTATTTTTCTAAAAATATAAATCTGTTTTTATGGATACAGATTTGCCCGAAAATCCAAAAAAAATTTTACATGCCAAGCAACGGGAAAACGAACTATAATTCTACCACGGTTGTATTTTTTACTTCTTCGATCATGAAAATGCTATGCGTGCTCCCAATATGTTTCAACGAAGTAAGCTTTGAGGTCATAAAATTTCGGTATGCCTGCATATCTGCCACGTTCACTTTTAAAATATAATCGTAATCGCCGCTTACGTGATAGCATTCCAAAACTTCTTCCAACCTAATTACATCATTTTCAAAACCAACAACATGCTCTTTGGTATGCTGTGTTAACCTTACGTGGCAAAACACAGCAAAGGCTTTATCTATCTTTTTTTTATCAAGCAAGGCAGTATACCCCTTAATCACACCTTCCTTTTCCAATTTTCTAATTCGCTCATAAACAGCTGTTTTAGATAAGTTTAATTGAAGCGATAATGCCTTTGTGGTCTGCTTGGCATCATTTTGTAGCAATTCAAGCAACTTTTTATCAATGGTGTCTAATTTCATAACCGAACATTTTTCTTTTTACTAAAATAAATTCATCTAAAAAACAAATATAAATCTATTAAAATAAATAAAAATAGAACAGTTATCTAATTAAAGTTAATACCATTGATATTTAACCTAAAATATGATTATTTTGATGTTAATAAAAAAATAAATTATGGCATTTAATCCCGCAGATAAGATACAGGATTTACAATATTTTGGTGAATTTGGTGGTGTAAACCCATCGATTTCCGATTCTTCAACCTATACATTCCTTTCGGCCAAAACCATGTTCGACACCTTTGAGGGCAACACAGAAGGATGCTACTTATACAGCAGGCATTCATCGCCTTCCAATCTATACTTGGGCGAGGCATTGGCGGCCATGGAAGGTACAGAAACTGCAAACGTGACCGCAAGCGGCATGGGCGCAATTACGGCTGTAATATTGCAATTGTGCAATGCCGGCGACCACATGGTTTCCAGCAGGACCATATATGGGGGAACCTACGCCTTTATGAAGAATTTCCTACCTAAATTTAATATCGGCACTTCTTTTGTGGACACTACGGATTTAGAAAAAGTAGAAAAATCTATTACCGAGCAAACAAAACTAATTTATTGCGAGACCATTAGCAATCCATTATTGGAGGTTACAGACATCAAGGGCTTGTCGGCCATTGCAAAAAAGCACAACATCCCGTTGGTAGTTGACAATACCTTTTCGCCACTTACCGTTGCTCCTGCAAAGTTAGGTGCCGATGTTGTAATAAACAGTTTAACCAAATTTATAAACGGCAGCAGCGATGCCGTTGGCGGGGTAGTTTGTGGAACGACCGAATTTTGCCTTAGTTTGAAAGACGTAAACAATGGTGCCGGAATGCTTTTAGGGAGCACCATGGACAGTTTAAGGGCGGCTTCCATACTAAAAAACATGCGCACGCTCCATATCCGCATTAAAAAACACAGCGATAATGCCATGTATCTTGCAAAAAACTTGGAGCAGGCAGGATTAAAAGTAGTCTATCCGGGGTTAAAATCGCATCCGGGTCACGAAACCCTAAAAAAGCAAATGAATCCCGAATATGGTTTTGGGGGAATGCTAACACTGGATGTAGGTTCCCTTGAAAAGGCCAACCGCCTCATGGAGCTCATGCAGGAAAAAAACCTCGGTTACCTGGCGGTAAGCCTTGGTTTCTACAAAACCCTGTTTAGCGCCCCCGGAAGTTCCACTTCTTCTGAAATTCCAATTGAAGAACAAGAGGCCATGGGATTGAGCAACGGACTTATACGTTTCTCCATCGGGCTCGACAATGATATGAAACGCACTTTTGAAATGATGAAGTCGTGCTTTAAAAAAGTAGGTCTAATGCATTAAAATTATAGATAAAAGTCTTGGGTTTAATTGTTTGCTGCGGAAGTCAATTGCTTTGATTGTCTTCCGCAGTTTTTATTACAGATTAAAAATCAAATACTTCTGTTTAGCGCATAAAATTCAATTTGCATAACATTTTGTAAAATTGTAACATTACAGAATCAAACTAATTTAATGGAAGACGAGAAAGTAATTCAGAACAAAGAGCTCAGCATCTGGGAAGCTCTTATCCCGGTTATAGTTTTAGTAGGTTTATTGGCATTTAATGTTTTTGTGTACGGAGACGATGCCCTAAGTGGCTCCAATCAGTTCATGCTCCTTATCGGTGGTGCCGTTGCGGCAATTGTTGGGGTATTCAACAAGGTATCTTATGAAAAAATGCTGGAAGAAGTGGCCAACAACATCAAATCTACGGCCGGGGCTATTCTAATTTTACTTTTTGTGGGCGCACTGGCCGGAACTTGGCTAATAAGCGGTGTTATCCCTTCCATGATTTATTACGGGTTGCAAATTTTAAACCCGACATTCTTTTTAACGGCCTGCGTGGTTATTTGTTCCATTATTTCGGTAGCCACCGGAAGCAGCTGGACAACATCGGCAACCGTTGGCATTGCCTTGGTAGGTATTGGCGGTGCCTTGGGAATTTCTCCGGGCATGACGGCCGGGGCCGTAATTTCCGGGGCTTACTTTGGAGACAAAATGTCTCCATTGAGCGACACCACCAACCTTGCCCCTGCCATGGCCGGAACCGATTTGTTTACGCACATACGCTATATGGCACTTACAACCGTACCTACGGTGGTGATTACATTGATAATCTTTACTATTATTGGTTTGAATCTTGATACCACCAAAGTGCCCGATACTGCATCTTTGCTAGCTTCCATTGACGAATCTTTCAATATCTCCCCGTGGCTGTTTATTGTTCCGGTCGTGGTTATTTTTCTTATTGTAAAAAAAGCGCCACCATTATTGGCATTGCTTGTCGGGACATTACTGGGTGGGATTTTTGCATTAATTTTTCAACCCGAAATTGTGAAAAATATTACCGACGCAAGCGAACTTACGTTTATTTCGGGATACAAAGGTGTCATGAACGCCATTACGGTAGATACCGCCATAGAAACATCTAATGCAAAGTTAAACGACCTTTTCTCATCGGGAGGAATGGCAGGCATGCTGGGCACTATTTGGCTAATTTTATGTGCCATGGTTTTTGGTGGCATCATGGATGCCATTGGAGCCCTTGCAAGAATCAGCAAAGCCTTATTAACGGCATTCGATTCTGTTTTCGGACTTTTTGCCAGCACCGTGGCAAGTTGTTTAGCTCTAAACGTAACAGCATCCGATCAATATTTGGCCATTGTAGTTCCCGGAAAAATGTATGCAAAGGCCTATCGGGACAAAGGTTTAGCTCCCGAAAACCTGAGTAGAACATTGGAAGACTCGGGTACCGTTACCTCTGTATTGGTGCCATGGAATACCTGCGGAGCCTACCAAAGTGGGGTTTTAGGGGTTGATACAACAGCTTATATAGGCTATGCATTCTTCAATTATTTGAGTCCGTTTGTAACCTTGATTTATGCCGCGTTCAACATTAAAATAAAGCAATTAAAAGATAAAAATTAATTTATCACTCCTGAAGCAAATCGACTGAGAATATCTTAATTTTTAACGATCCATTTTATCAACTACATAAAAAAAACACCTCTTTTTTAGCGCTATTATCAAACTCTATTTCTTGATAAGTTATTATAATTTAAAACCTATTGTAGCCAATATATTACTTGCTAAATTTGCACTGAAAGTTTAACAAAATAAATAGTAAATAATATGGCATTAGTAGGAAAAAAATTCCCAAATATAGCAGTAGACGCTATGAATGAAATGGGCGACACTTTTAAAATCAACATTTTAGAAGAAGCTGTTAAAAACAACAAAAAAGTAATCCTTTTTTGGTATCCAAAAGACTTTACTTTTGTTTGTCCTACAGAGTTGCATGCATTTCAAGCTGCTTTAGGTGAATTTGACAAAAGAAACACCCTTGTAATTGGTGCTTCTTGCGATACTCCTGAAGTACATTTTGCATGGTTAAACACTGAAAAGGACAATGGAGGGATTGAAGGCGTAACTTATCCTTTATTGGCAGATAGTAACAGAAACTTGGCAAACATGCTACGCATTCTAGATCTATCTACCGAAACTTACAACGAAGAAACCGATTCTTATGTATACGAAGGCGATAACGTAACCTACAGGGCTACTTTCTTGATCGACGAAGAAGGAAAAGTATTCCATGAAAGTGTTAACGATATGCCAGTAGGAAGAAATGTAAACGAGTATTTACGTTTAATCGATGCATATGCGCACGTACAAAAGAACGGAGAAGTTTGCCCTGCCAACTGGGAAGAAGGTAAGGAAGCCATGAACGCCGACAGAAAAGGTGTTGCAGCCTATTTAAGCGCAAACTAAAAACAGTTATGATAGTAGAATTAGAAAAAGATAATTTGGCCGAATTGGTTGCTGAAAACGATACTGTACTGGTTCAGTATTCAGCCGGGTGGTGCGGTAATTGCCGTATCATGAAGCCTAAGTTCAAGAAATTTTCGCAAGAAGCAGAAAACGCAACATTTGTAATCGTTGATGCCGAGAAATTTCCTGAATCCAGAAAGCTGGCAAGCGTTGATAATTTACCAACCTTCGCAGCTTTTAAAAATGGCGAGGTTACCAAGCAGGTACAAACAAACAAGACAGACGTTTTAAAATCTTTTATTGATGAAGCTACCAGTAATTAAACAGCTTTCTGGCTTTATTGAAGCGAACGACGAAGATTATGTAATTGAAGCCATTGAAACATTGGAAGCAATTACCGAAGTTCCTTCTTTAAAAGATGAAGAGCTGGATACCATTGGCGAGTTAATTTCCAATATGTACGGAGCTTTGGAAGTCCAAAAGATGATAAAAGAAAACGGAATGAGCCAAAAGGAAGCAGTAAACGCTTTCATGAAACGGGTACTTGGTTCTATCGATAAATAGAATTATCCCGGTTGGGAAAAAATTGCAAAGAAAAGAACAGAAAAGGTTGCCAATATTGGCGGCCTTTTTTGCTTTAATACCGCAAATATTAATACCTTTATGCAACAAAAAAATAATTAACATGAGCACAGTAACATTAAAGGGAAACAAAATACACACCTCTGGGGAATTACCTGAAAAAGGAAGCGCTGCTCCCGATTTTTCATTGGCAAAAACAGACCTTTCATCAGTTTCGTTAACCGATTTTAAGGGCAACAAAGTAATACTAAATATATTTCCAAGCGTAGATACCGGAACGTGCGCCGCTAGCGTAAGGGCTTTTAACAAAGAAGCTTCAGAATTAAAAAACACCAAAGTGCTTTGCATTTCAAGAGACCTGCCTTTTGCGCTCTCCCGTTTTTGTGGTGCCGAAGGGCTAAACAATGTCGTATCCCTTTCCGATTTTAAAAATCACCGCTTCGGAAAAGATTATGGCCTGGAATTTATAGACGGCCCCCTCGAAGGCCTGTTAAGCAGGGTTGTGATTGTTCTGGACGAAAATGGAAAAGTACTTCATGCCGAACAAGTTCCCGAAATTGTAGACGAACCAAACTACCAAGCCGCACTTAATGCAATAAATGCTTAATGAGCTTACTTATAAACAGATTAAAAAGCATAGGGTACGCTTTTAAAGGAGCGTACCTTCTTATAAAAACAGAGTCCAGCATACAGATCCAAACGGTACTAGCCGTTTTGGTAACCCTTGCCGGCTTCTACTTTGAAATTTCCAAAACCGAGTGGATCCTACAAATCCTCACCATTGCCTTGGTTATAAGTATTGAAGGCCTAAATACTGCCGTAGAAAAAATAGCCGACTTTATCCATCCCGACCATCATTATAAAATAGGTTTTATAAAAGACATTGCCGCGGGAGCCGTCTTTATTGCTGCCATAAGCGCCATTGTGATTGGTTGCATTATCTACATTCCTAAAATATTTTAAAAATATAAATAGAAACTGTACGTTTGTAATTTGTATTTTTGCGATTAAACATAATGTAGCCAATGGCCAAAAAAAAGACTAAAACAAGTAAAAAATCTTCCTCTAAAAAACTTCCATCATTTAAAGTTTCCAACCAGCAAAAAATTATTTTTGGGAGTTTGTTAATGCTTATTAGCATTGCATGTGTAATTGCTTTTATTTCGTTTTTTTCAACATGGCAACAAGACCAAAGTCTTCTTAAAGAGTTTGGCGACAGACAGGCCGAGGCCAAAAACTGGCTCAATAAATTCGGGGCTTCCATAAGTCATTTGTTCATATATAAAGGATTTGGTATCGCAGCTTTTATTTTTCCTGTCCTTTTATTCCAAACGGGGTTTTGTTTATTTTTAAATAAAAGTTCCAAGCAATTAATCAACAGATGGTTTTGGGGCATTATTGTTAGCATTTGGCTGGCCATATTCTTTGGTTTTTTTGCAGATGACGCTCCCCTATTGGGCGGTGTTGTAGGTTTTGAAATGAACGATTTCCTCAGGGCTTATATAGGCGTTATTGGCGTAGTGCTTTTGCTCCTCTTTGTATTTATAACTTATTGCGTGGCACGCCTCGGTATAACCCCGCAAAAAATAAAATCGCTGTTCCTTACCACGCAAGAAGAATTCAAGGCCGCTTTTAAGTCGAATAAAGTAAATGCCGAAGCCGAAACAAACACAGCCGAACAACAGGAAGAAGAAACCAAGACAGCTGCTATAAACTATGCTACGGATGCTGATACCACTTCGGACGTTGATATTGAAAATTCTTTTGAAGTAAAAATAGCCGAAGAAGAAAGTCCGGCCGTTTCAACTAAACATCCATCGAATACTGAAGTAAAAGACGATGAACTTAAAATTGAAGTTGAAAAAGTAGAAGAAGAAAAAGAAGAACCCGACAATTTATCGGATAGGCTGGTAAAGGATTTTGGGGAATTCGACCCAAAACTGGCGCTAAGCAACTATAAATTCCCTACGCTCGAACTCTTAAACGATTACGGCTCCGGTTCCATTACCATAAACCAGGAAGAACTGGAAGAAAATAAAAACAGGATTGTAGATACATTAAAAAACTACAAAATAGATATCTCCCAGATAAAGGCCACCATTGGCCCTACCGTAACCCTATACGAAATTGTTCCGGCAGCAGGGGTGCGTATTTCAAAAATTAAAAATCTGGAAGATGATAT
Source organism: Galbibacter sp. PAP.153 (assembly GCF_037029175.1). Lineage (NCBI taxonomy): Bacteria > Pseudomonadati > Bacteroidota > Flavobacteriia > Flavobacteriales > Flavobacteriaceae > Galbibacter > Galbibacter sp. PAP.153. Next base: position 164,686 of record NZ_JAZEUN010000007.1, read on the forward strand.
TGCACTTTCCTTATCGGCTTTAGGTATCCGGATTATTGCCCCCATCCCGGGCAAAGGTACCATTGGTATAGAAGTGCCCAATAAAAAATCTACCATCGTCTCGATGCGGTCGGTAATCGCGGCCAAAAAATTCCAAAATGCCGAAATGGAACTGCCCATTGCTTTCGGGAAGACCATTAGCAACGAAACCTTTGTGGTAGACCTTGCCAAAATGCCCCACTTGTTAATGGCCGGAGCCACTGGACAAGGTAAATCGGTTGGTCTAAATGCCATTTTGACCTCTTTATTGTATAAAAAACATCCGGCAGAAGTAAAGTTTGTATTGGTCGACCCTAAAAAAGTGGAACTTACGCTGTTTAATAAAATAGAACGCCACTTCTTGGCAAAACTGCCAGACAGTGAAGAAGCCATTATTACAGATAATACCAAGGTAATAAACACCCTAAACTCCCTTTGTATTGAAATGGACAATCGCTATGAGTTGCTTAAAAATGCCATGGTGAGGAACATTAAGGAATACAATGCCAAGTTTAAGGCCCGCAAACTCAACCCGAACGACGGCCACCAATTTTTACCGTATATAGTTTTGGTTATCGATGAGTTTGCCGATTTGATAATGACCGCCGGAAAAGAAGTAGAAACGCCCATTGCACGATTGGCACAGCTTGCCCGTGCTATTGGTATACATTTAATTATTGCCACCCAAAGACCATCAGTAAATGTCATTACAGGGATTATCAAGGCCAATTTCCCGGCACGCGTTGCCTTTAGAGTAACTTCTAAAATAGATTCCAGGACCATTTTGGACTCTCCCGGAGCCGACCAGTTAATTGGCCGCGGTGACATGCTTTATACCCAAGGAAACGATTTAACAAGGCTTCAATGTGCTTTTGTGGATACCCCAGAAGTAGAAAAAATAACCGATTATATTGGCGGTCAGCGGGCCTACCCAGATGCACATTTACTGCCAGAATATGTAGGCGAAGATTCTGGCACAGGAGTTGATATTGATATATCAGAACGCGATGCTTTATTTAGAGAGGCAGCCGAGGTAATTGTAATTGCCCAGCAAGGATCGGCTTCCCTTCTGCAAAGAAAATTAAAATTAGGCTACAACAGGGCCGGAAGAATTATAGATCAACTGGAAGCTGCCGGAATTGTTGGCCCTTTTGAAGGAAGCAAGGCAAGACAAGTGTTGGTTACCGATATGGCAGCACTGGACCAGTTATTAAGCAATGAATAAAATTTGTCGATTTTTAAAATTAAAGTTATCAATAATGAAAAAAGTATTTTTTTTAATAGCAACCATCATTTTATCTTTCTCAGTAAACGCACAAAAAGACCCTAAGGCCAAAGCGCTTTTAGACGATGTTTACAACAAGGTAAAAAGCTACGATAATATCTACATAGACTTTAAGTATGCGTTGGACAACAGCGCAGAGAACATCCACCAGGAAACCAAAGGAGATGTTACCATTCAAGGCGATAAATATGTGTTTAACTATCTTGGGGCCACGAAGATTTTTGATGGAAGTAAAACCTATACCATTATCCCTGAAAATGAAGAAGTAATTATTGAAGCGAACGAAGGCGATTCTGAAGGCAATATTACACCTTCAAAAATGCTTACTTTTTATAAAGAAGGCTATAATTACAGCTGGGACATCCTTCAGGACATAAAAGGAAGGAAAATTCAATTTGTAAAATTAACCCCCATCGATTCCAATTCAGAAATAAAAGAAATCCTTTTGGGCATAGATGCCCAGACCAAACATATCTATAATTTAATAGAAGTTGGGAGCAATGGTACAAAAACAACCATTACCGTTAATTCTTTTAAAACAAACGAACCCATATCCAAATCTATGTTTACCTTTAACCAGGCTAAATACGACGATCTTGGGTATTACATAATCGAAAATTAAGTTACTTAAAAAATACACAAGCACTTACAAAAATTAGGGGAGTGAAAATATTAGACAGATACATCTTATCCCGATTTCTTTATAATTTCATCAGTTCGTTTGTTATATTGATGTTTATCTTTATTTTTCAGGCAATTTGGTTTTTTATAGACGAATTTGCGGGAAAAGATATCGATTTGGCAATTGTGGGGAAGTTTCTGTTCTACTACTCCCCCAACCTTGTCCCCAACGTACTTCCGCTTACGGTGCTTTTGGCTTCTATCATGACATTTGGTGCCCTGGCCGAGAATTATGAGTTTGCCGCAATGAAAGCATCCGGAATATCGCTGTACCGGGCCATGAGGCCACTTATTATTTTTATTACCTTTTTAAGTGTTGGTACTTTCTTTTTTGCCAATAATGTTATTCCCGCTGCCGAATACAAATCGTACAACCTACGCAGGAACATTGCACAGATGAAACCCGCCATGGCAATTACAGAAGGGGTTTTTAGCAATGTTGGCGAAGATTTTAGCATGAAAGTAGATAAGAAGCACGGCAACAACGACAATTTACTGGACAATGTAATTATCCACCAACTTACCGATGGCGGGCTTAACAACACCGTTATCAAGTCCGTGGACGGCAAATTAATAAGCAGTAAAAATTCCAATATCCTTCAACTAAAACTAATCGACGGAAATTACTATAAAGACTTAAAAGCATCTAGCCGCGACAAGCGCGATAATTACCCCTATGCAAAAGCAAGCTTTGATAGTTATACCATTTACATGGACCTTACAAACCTAAACAATGTCGATTTAGAAGAAGAAAAGGTCAAGAACACTTTTAAAATGCTAAATGTAAGCGAGTTGGACTATGCCATTGATTCCTTAAAACAAGACAATAAAAAGATCTTTAGCAATTTTGGCGAAAATGTGTATAAGCGCACCGGTGCGGCGAACCTTCAGTTAAAAAAAACCTCAAAACCATCTCCCGTCAAAAAAGACGATATTGCTGAAAAGGAAGAAAAAACTACCGATGTTCAGCAAATAAAGTCAAAAATTGAAAAGAACATAGACAGCGTTGTGACTATTTTTGAAGATTATAGGCAAAATCAGCTTATAGACATGGCCCTTAATACCGTAAAAAATACAAAATCTACATTAGAGGGGAAAAAATGGGACTTGAGCAGAAGGATAAAATTGTACAACCACCATATTTTGTCACTTCACCAAAAATACTCGTTGGCCTTTGCCTGTTTTATACTCTTTTTTGTGGGTGCCCCGCTTGGTGCCATTATAAGAAAAGGAGGGTTGGGTCTTCCCATGGTACTGGCCATTGGTTTGTTTCTTACCTATCATTTTATAGGAATATTTACAAAAAACTATGCCGAAGACGGCAGCATTCCTCCTGCAATTGGTGCCTGGATAGCCACGATTATTATGCTTCCGTTGGGAATTTTCTTAACGAGAAGGGCAACTGCAGACAAAGCTGTTTTTGATGCCGGGAATTTAATAGCCAGTATTTCAGGATTTTTTAGTTTTCTTAGGAAGAAAAAGTCAGAAGAATCAAAATAAAGGCCTTTCCGCAAAAGCAACTATTTTAATATGAAGCATAACGGTATGTTTAATTTTCAATGGGAAAAATTTACGTACTTTTGATAAAAATTTGCAATGAACACTCAAACAATAATGTCTACGTCTGATATTCAACTAAACACCATAGAAGAAGCCATTGCCGATATAAGAAACGGAAAGGTTATTATTGTGGTAGATGATGAAAATAGGGAAAATGAAGGAGATTTTGTAGCCGCCGCCGATAAAGTAACGCCGGAAATGATAAATTTCATGGCCAAATACGGCCGCGGGCTTATTTGTACCCCATTAACCGAAAAAAGATGTAAAGAATTAGATTTACACCCCATGGTGGGCAATAATACCGACCCCATGGAAACTGCCTTTACGATTTCGGTAGACCTTCGCGGTTATGGTGTTACTACCGGGATTTCTGCCGGAGACAGGGCTAAAACCATTAAGGCCCTAATAGACCCAAACACAAAGGCCTTTGAACTGGGAAGACCCGGACATATTTTCCCATTGGTTGCCAAAGAAGGCGGTGTATTACGCCGTACAGGACACACCGAAGCAGCAATCGACTTTGCACGGTTGGCCGGATTAAACCCAGCCGGGGTTATTGTAGAAATCATGAACGAAGACGGTTCCATGGCCAGACTCCCAGAACTGTGCCAAGTTGCCAAACAACTCGATCTAAAAATTGTTACCATTGAAGACTTGGTTGCATATCGAATGCAGCACGATAGTTTGATTGAAAAGAAAGAAGATTTTGACATTGAAACCCGTTTTGGAAAATTCAGGCTTCGGGCGTACAAGCAAACTACCAACGACCAAGTACATATTGCCCTTACTAAAGGCTCTTGGAACATACACGAACCCGTTTTAACCCGGATAAATTCTACCTTGGTAAACAACGATATCCTTGGCACACTTACCAGCAATGCCGATAAAAAACTGGACGATATGTTCAAGCAATTAAACAAAGAAGGCAAAGGCGCCATTGTTTTTATAAATCAGGAAAGCCATTCTTTAAACTTACTTAAAAGATTAACGGAATTAAAAAAATTACAGGCAGAAGGAGAAATGAGAGCTCCAAAAATAAATATGGACGCCAAAGATTTTGGTATTGGTGCCCAGATTTTGCACGATTTGGATATTTCAAAAATCAGGTTAATGTCCAATTCTTCACAAACAAAAAGAGTGGGAATTATTGGCTACGGACTTGAAATAGTTGAATACGTAGGGTATTAAAAGTTAATTTACGACCTAATTATCGCTTTTGCTTTTTCTTTGTCCGGAGTATTTTCAAAAACATATTCCAACAATTTAGCAATTTCCTCGGTGTTTCTGTCGTTCTTTTTATAAAGCTTGAATAAATTTTTATTTAGGCCGTTAAGTAATGCTTTCATTTTAGAACCACTTAAAAGGTAATATTTCCCGGTACTCAAATCCAGTAAAACATTGTTATTTTGGTTCCCTATTAAAGCACCCATTAAACCGAAAGTAAACGACAAGGCGGCAACACTGTTTTCATTTACAAAAGTATCGTTAAACAGTAGAAAGTCGTCTACTCTTTTTGTTTTGATATAATGTTTATCTTCCGAATATATTGTGGCGTTTAAATAGATATCGCTCCCGTTGGAATATGCATAAAAGGATGGTTCTTTTTTATTGTCAGATTCAAAGTAAAGCTTGTCATCCTTCCGTTTCTTTTCCTTCAAACCAGAATCGAGAATAGATTGATTTCTGTACAATTCTGAAAATGAAGGATAAAAACCTTCTTTGGGCGGTACTCCTTCAATGAGTGGAGAGATAATCGTTTTATTTTCAATTGAAATCACATTCGTTTCTTTTGATAGCGTTGCAATATTCTTATTGAATTGATTCAATCCATCGTTTAATAATTCACGTAAGCGATCATCATGTTTTGAAGTTGCATCCATAACTGCATTTTTAGTGATGCTCTTTACATATGAATCGAGTAAGTAATACGTGTTCCCGGATTTCTTTTTGAGAAAGTCCATGTTAATAATGGCCGTACCTGTTTCACTGGCAAAACCCGTTTTCTCTGAAACCAATAATTGATTTATCCTTATTGTAATTGCAGATAAGCTATCATTTTTATTGGGAAGTCGTCTGTTAAAATAATTCTGAAGCGTAACGCTTAAACTATCGGGGAACACGGCAGGAACATCTTTATTAAATGGTCCTTTTTGGGCAAACCCTATGTTTTCTTTATAAATTCTATTATCAACAACGTTGTCTATATAAAATGAGGCATGAAGGACTTCTTCATCTTTAAAATCGAGCAAATCAACCACATGATTTTTTCCTTCTTTCTGGGAAAATGCATGAAAGCTGACCAAAAATAGAAATAATAGGTAATGTATCTTCATTATAGAATTATTTAGGAACTGCTAATAAATGAAAAAATAATCTACAAAAAAAGCAGTTCAATAAGAAACTGCTTTTTTTATTTAGAAAACTCTATAATAAGCTATTATGCACCAACACAACAAGCGTTTAATACGCTTTTTATTTTCTGGGCACGTGCTTTGGTTTCTTCTTCTGTCCAACTTAATTTTATCAATACAGAAATAGTCCTTCCCAACCAATGGTCTGATTGACCAAAGTCTTGCGAATGATAATCGGGAAGCCCATTAATTACTTCTTCGGGCAATTTTCCTAAGCTTTTTAAATCCTTTAGGTGATCCCATTTTTTTATGTAGTGCCAATTATTATCGAACCAATAAAAACAACCATCTACTTCATTTTCGCCCAAAGCCTTATGCACTTCCCTGGTCGTGGCCTCGTCTGGCATGAAAAAGCTTAGAAAGGAATAATTTTCTTCTCCGCCATCCGGAACACGCCTCATGCTTACTCCAGGAATGTTTTCAATAGCTTTTCTTAAAACGGTATAATTTTTCTTCTGAATCGACAAAAACTCGTCTAAACGCTGTATTTGTGCCAAACCAACGGCTGCATTCAACTCCGAAATCCTATAATTATATCCAAGGAAAGGATGTGCTTCTGCTCCCCTATCTTTACCTGTATGGTCATGCCCATGATCGGAATAGTGATCGGCATGAACCGCATATTCATCGTTATTGGTAATTATGGCCCCGCCTTCACCGCAGGTAATGGTTTTTACATAGTCAAAAGAAAAGCAACCTAAATCTCCATAACTTCCCAGAGGTTTCCCGTTGTAACTTCCACCAATGGCCTGACAAGCATCTTCTAGAAGCAATAAGTTATGTTTTGTGCATATTTGCTTTAATTCTTTTAATTGTGCCATGGAGCCACACATATGAACCGGCATAACCACCTTTGTTTTGGAGGTAATTGCTGCTTCAACTTTCTTTGGGTCCAAAGTCAATGTATCATCTATATCAACTAAAACAGGAACTGCCCCAAGTGCTATAATCGACTCAAAACTTGCAACAAAGGTAAAAGTGGGCATGATTACCTCGTCTCCGGCACCAATACCTGCGCTAGCTAAGGCTATGGTCAATGCCGATGTCCCGCTGCTTACCAATTGTGTATGTTTTACCTTCATTCTCCCGGAAATTGCTTTTTCCAGTTCAACGGCTTTCCAATGCCCGTTACGCATTCCGTCAAAACCATAACGCATTAACACTCCGCTTTCCAGCACATCGTTAACCTGTGCCCTTTCTTTATCTCCAAAAAGTTCAAATCCTGGCATTTTTATTATTTTATCATTGCTTAATACACAAATGTAGCTAAAAGCACATCTATATGGCAAATTTTAAATAACTAATCCTTTTAGTCGATTTCTATAATACTGTCGCTTATTGGTTTACGAACTTTTTTAAATCCAGAAAACATATCGTCTTTGGCACGGTAACCAACCGGCAAAGCCAATACCGACCTCAGGTTTTGGGTATGCAGATTTAAAATTTTGTCGTATTGATCAGCTACAAAACCTTCCATTGGGCATGCATCTATTTCTTCAATGGCACACACTGTTAAAAGATTGCCCATGGCCAAATATGCTTGGTTTTTTGCCCAATTGATTATTTCTTCTTTAGATTTACTTTCAAAATCATTGATTAAAAAATCCTGAAAAGGCTCCAAAATGTCTTCCGGGGTATTTCTAACATGCTTTACCCGGTTAAAGTAGTTTTTAATATAGACACTATCTATTTGGTCTTCAATACACACAATCAATATATGGGAGGCATCTGTAACTTGCGGCTGGTTCCAGGAAGCTTCTTTGAGCTTTGATTGTAGCGCTTTATTGGAAACCACCAGTAATTTTACCGGTTGCAGGCCATAAGAAGTCGCTGTTAAATTAAACGCTTTCTTCAAAATATCTATTTTATGTTGGGGGAGTATTTTGGAATTATCGAATTTTTTAACAGCATAGCGCCATTCTAAGGCATTAATTACACTCATTATCAATCGTTTTTATACAAAAATAAGGTATTGCCACATATTATGCTTACTTTTTTGTAAGGATATCCCTATAATACAAATTGATAAGAAAAATATCTTTCTGATAGTCAACCCGAAAAAAAATATTTAAAAAAAAGTATATTTTAGTCTTTCATGAATTAAAAAAGGTTTCTATATTTGCACCCGCAATGGAGAAATGGCAGTCCCGATAGCTATCGGGAGGTCGAAGCGGAAAACGCCTCCAATGAGAGCAGTACTGGAGAAATGGCAGAGTGGTCGAATGCGGCAGTCTTGAAAACTGTTGAGGGTCACACCTCCGGGGGTTCGAATCCCTCTTTCTCCGCTGGAAATTTATCAAAATCCGCTAAAAGCCCGTAAACATTAAGTTTACGGGCTTTTTTAATTTTGCTTGCTATCAAATAAAACCATCTAAAACCAAATAAAAGGAGCGGGATTCGGTGCGTATTTTTTATAAATAAATTTACGCACCGAATTACATATTAAATACTTTAAATCAAATAGTTACAAGGCTAAATCAAGTGTTGATGAACATTTTTTTTGTACCTTTAATGGCACTAAAAAAGTACGCACCTATGCAAAATACCTTCTCCATAATATTTTATCCACGTGGAAATGATACTGATAAAAACGGGAAAGCTCCTATTTATGCGCGAATTACAGTAAATGGGAAAAGAAGTGAATTTAGTATAAAACGTAAAGTTTTATTGGAAAAATGGAATTCTGATACAGGGAAAATAACAGGGAAAACACCCGATATTCTTGAATTGAACCAATATATGATCTCAATCCAAAATAAAATTAATAAAATTCAAGCTCAACTCTCTGAAAATGAAACTACGATTACAGCTGAACAAATTAAAAACATTTACCTGGGAAAAGACAGGAAGGATAAAATGCTAATTGAAATCTTTCAAGAGCATAATAATGAGGTAAACAGATTAGTAGGTAAGGACTTTGCTGCCGGAACGGCAGAGCGATATAAAACGGCTAAAAAACATGTTTCAGATTATATCTTAAAGGAATACAAGGTAAAAGATATTCCGGTAAAAGATGTAAATCATAAATTCATAACAGGATTTGAGTATTACCTTAAAACTTCAAGAAATTGCGCTCATAATTCCGCTGTTAAGTATATAACTAATTTTAAAAAAATCATTCGTATTGCACTTGCCAATGATTGGATTAGTAACGACCCTTTCCTAAACTGGAAATCAAAACTTAAAATTGTTGACAGAGAATATCTAACTGCAACTGAAATTCAAAAAATAATAGATAAAAATTTTTTAACCGATAGATTAAATCAAGTTAGGGATATCTTTGTTTTTAGTTGTTTTACAGGTTTAGCCTATGCTGATGTTAAAAAGCTTTCCAAAAAGGATATTGTTATTGGAATCGATGGCCAAAATTGGATTAAAACCAAAAGGACAAAAACAGATACCAGGAGTAATATTCCTATCCTGCCTATACCACAGGCAATCATTGATAGTTATGAAGTATCCCAAGAATCTTTTAACAGCGAACTCTTACTTCCTGTTTTAAGCAACCAAAAAATGAATGCTTACCTTAAAGAAATTGCAGATCTATGTGGGATAAACAAAAACCTAACATTTCATCTAGCACGTCATACCTTCGCTACCACTGTAACACTTACAAATGGTGTTCCTATTGAATCGGTAAGCAAAATGCTTGGGCATAAATCTTTGAGAACTACACAACATTATGCTAAAATTATAGATAAAAAAGTGAGTGAGGATATGAACGCTTTAAGATTGAAAATGAGTGCTAAAGATCGGGCTGATACTAAAAAGTCTGTAAATCAATAAGTCCTTTTTATTTTTGGCAAAAAGCTTTTAATAAGTAATTATCTATAATTAGTGTAGTTATAGAATAATTGCTCACTAAAGTTCTAATTGATCCGAGATTTTATTTATTAATAAACTCTATAGCTTTATCCAGAATTTCATCTTCACCATTAATTATTCCTTGAATGGTTGGGTTCACTTGAATATCAATTTTAACACCTTTCCGTTGGGTTTCTGTATTATCGGGGTAGAAAATCCCAATACCACTAATCATAGTTTTATATCCTCCAACCATTTTAAATCTACTAATATTTCCATCAGCTCCTGAAGTTTGACTGCCAATAGTCGTTACATTGTCTCCTGTTTGTAGCCCCATGGTTACAAATTCCCCTGCACTTCGAGTTTGTTCATTGACTAATAAAACAACTTTTCCTGAGTATTTTAAACTACCATCCTTACCACATTCCTTACCTATTTTCCAAACAAATTTCCCGGGATAGTTCAAGTCAGGGTAAATTTTCTTATAAAAGCTCTTTCTTTGAGAACTAATATAATTTGCCACTAGAAATACTACATCATTAGGGTATTTTCTAAGATCAAAAATAATCGCTCTTGTACTTCTTAATTCATTCATAACTGGAACTACATCATCCTTTTCTAACATACCTATATCAACCCAACCGATATTACCATCTAATATTTTATACTTCTCTATAGGGGGGTGCCACTTGTAATTGAATTCTGGAAATTTATAGCGCTTAAATGATTTGGTATATGCTTGCTCCTTTCTCTGATATGTCAACACTACATTATCTGTGGAGCCATTAAAGATGGCATCATATGCATTAAATTTCTTTTTAGAAAGATTTGAGCCGCAAATAAACTTTTCTCTTTCTTTAAAAATAGACTGCACAGGTTGACCATTAACATTGGTTATTACATCTCCTTTTTTTAATCCCTCCAACTGCCCTATTGAATCATTGTAGAATCCTGTTACAATAGCTTTCCCATCTATTAACTTGAATCTTGTAGGAAGATAGTAATAGCCAAAAAAAGATCTTGTTTGCCGTGTCTTAAATAAACCATGGCTATCATTTATATTTGCTATTAATTCCAACATAGCCATATGAAAGTCTAATTCTGTGCCCGGATTTATAAATTTCGGAAGCATTTTATCAAGAACTTTATCCCAAGAAAGATCTGTTTGATATTTATAAGGAAAAAAATATTCGATTATATTCCAATAACGGAACAAGTTCAAAAGCCTTAAATTTTTATTTTTCCAATCAAAATCCTTGTAATCAATTTCGTTAATTACTTGTATATTTCCGATTCCATCAACTGAAGTAACATAATACTTCTCCCCTTGATGTCTATTTAGTTCGATATATTTTAACTGTTCTGCAAGCTTTGATGTATAGACTTTATTATTATCTATCCAGCTCAAATCAAAGTTTTTTTCAAAATACTTTACAGTTAAATTTAACTGAGAATTATTGCTGTTTTTTATTTCTCCTAAACTATCAATCCAATTCAAATAAATTTGAGATAATTCCTCCCTTGAACTAGCGCTTTTAACTTTTGGCAAAATAGTAAATAATTGCTGATCCCAATTATAATTCCCGGCTGCTACATTTGGATGATAATATTTAAGAAAACCCCAAACTCTACATAAACTTGATAGTTTATTTGTTTCAGACAAATGAGTTTGTCCTAAAGATATTTTATGGGTTAATACAACAATAAGGAAAATAAAAACGGATCTCTTCATAAAGGAATAATTTCTCAGATAACATTTTTAAACTAAAAACTTAGTTTAAAAACAAATATAACTAAACTTTTAGTTTATAGAAATAAATTATTTAAAAAGTAAAATAAAGGGTCAAAAATAGAACATCATCATCAACGTCTATTCAAAATTGGTTGCTCTGAAAAAGTTATAGATAACATATGCTTGCCCTCTTTTTTTATAACAGGAATACCAATTTTAGATAGTAAAATAGCCGAACATTCCACTCCAAATGGAAATAATTTAAGTTTGAATATGATAAAGATTGGTTGAAATCTATCATAAATGCTATATCTTCAGGACATTCTGTTCTATGGCGAAACCACAATACCCAACAATAAAGAAAGTTTTTGGTGTATTTCTAGACTGTATAATAGATGAATCAAAACTTCATCTTCGACACGCATAAAAATAATTAAGTTTAAGAATCCAGACTAGTGCTTTTAAAAGAAGTCATTGTTATCCAATGGTTTTATATTTTTTTCTTATCAGGATCTTTTCTATTTGAAAATAAGGAAACAATCTCAACTATATTATTACTAACTCTATAGTACAGATTGTTATGTTTTTCAACAACAGCCTTTCGGATGTCTTTCTTTTGAAATGATGCTGGAAAAATTTCAGGTGTTTTAGAAATCAATTCTATAGTATGATCTAATTTTGCGGAAAAAGTTCTTAGTTCTCTTTCTGTCCAATTATTTTCAAGGTATTCTATAGTTTCTTTAAGTTCAGAGATTGCGTGGTCAGTCCACAATATTTTATAACCACTTTTCATAAATATCCTTTACACTTGAGTGAGAAGTCAGTTTTCCATTATCAGCATCTTGAATTCCTTTTTCTATAGATTTTTTCTCCTCTAAAGAAATTTCATTCCACCAGTCCGTTTTCTCTTTTTCCCGTAATTTCATTAATTTATCTATCAATGACTTATCATTTAACGTAGACAGCCATTGAATTAATTCAATTTTTTTATTTTCTAAACTTAAATCCATAATACCAAAGTTACAAATTTAATGTTACCATTTTATTAGAACATGAATTTTTTAACTGTTATCTAACAGTGTAATTTGTAAACTCATAACTATCCAATAGATGCATCCGCATTGAAATGGTATTCTAAAATTACTTTATGGAATTATTATTGTTAATAACTCTGATTTCAGGCATTTGAATGTAATTTTATCTATCAGTAATTCATATTCTTTGATATTAAATATAATAAGCTAAATATAATTTAGATTTAGTTATATCGAAACAACATCAATGTGTTGATTCATAATAACTTGTGAATAAAAATCTTATATTTTACAAAGTTTACTTTATCTTTCTTTCTACTTTTATCACAAGAATTCTACTAAAGAAAACAAAGCGCTTTGTTCATTATTAATCTTTAAAACAGATACAATGGACAACATTAAATTAGAAGAGAGACTCGATAGGATTGAAAACCTTTTATTGGGTACTAAAAAAGTACTCACCTTGGAAGAGGCATGTGATTACACGGGGATATCAAGAAGTTATCTATATAAATTAACTGCTGCCGGAAACATACCTCATAGCAAGCCTAATGGAAAAATGATATACTTCGATATCGATCGCCTTAATCAGTGGCTTTTAAGAAATGATCGAAAATCTACTTGTGAGATTAAAAAAGAGGCATTGAATTATGCCTTAAACAAACGATAGCCCTTAGCGCTCTTCGCTTATTATTTATATCACATTTAGCCGTGTTTCTAATACAGGCTGTAAATTATTTTAATTATGAACACAATACCATATTTAAGGGTAGGCACATCATATTACAAATTAGTGCAGGCACCGACCATAGCAGGCCATTTCAACGAAATTTTGGTACATTGGAACATCGAGACCATCCGTCAAGACCATGGAAAGGATTATCTAAGTAAAGTACCAAAGTATGATGGGTTTACTTGTATCCCGAACCACATTGATTTCAAAAAGGAGTATCAAGGATTCTATAATACCTACTCCCCTTTGCTGGCAATCCCAATAGAAGGAAAATGCCAAACCTCGTTAGGTTTTATGCAGCATATTTTTGGTAAGCACTTTGAGCTGGGATTGGATTACCTACAGTTACTTTATACAAAGCCTGTACAGGTGTTACCCATTCTATGTCTGGTCTCCAAGGAACGTTCAACTGGTAAAAGCACCTTTATAAAATGGTTGAAGGCCATCTTTGAAAATAACTTAACCTATCTTACCAATGATAGCTTCAGTAGTCAATTCAATGCCGATTGGGCAAACAAGCTACTCATTTGCATAGACGAAGTTTTATTTAACAAAGAAGAGTTAACCGAAAGAATAAAATATCTGAGTACCACGAACATTAACAAACTGGAAGCCAAAGGAAAGGACAAAAGGGAAGTAGAATTTTTTGGTAAATTTATACTTTGTAGTAACAATGAGGATAATTTTATAAAAATTGATGGAAACGAGACCCGTTTTTGGGTATTGAAAGTCCCATCCGTTAAAAAGGAGATTACAAATTTCCTTAATCAATTGATATCGGAAATCCCAGCTTTCCTTTTCTATTTACGAGGGCGGAAGTTATCTACCCCGCATAGCACAAGAATGTGGTTTACACCGAAACAGATAAAGACCAAAGCCCTTATAAGACTCGTACAAAATAATAGAAACCGGGTAGAAAAAGAACTTGCCACTATTCTCTTAGGTGCTATGGAACAGTTCGACAGCAATGAAATACATCTTTGTCCCTTAGATGCATTACAACTCTTGAGCAGGACTCGGATTAAAACTGATCTGACCCAACTCAGAAGGTTATTGAAAAAGGATTGGAAACTCGAGAACAAGGATAATTCCCTGAGCTATCAAAAATTGGTCATATGGCAGGATGCCTCCATGCAACTCGTGGATGCTAAGGGACGCTATTTTACGGTGAAAAAAGCCTTTTTATTGGAAAATTTTGATGAATCGATGACAGATTGAGATAACCCCAGTAAAAACCTATGCTAAAGCTGTCATCAATATATCATCATTTGTTCATCAAAATAAAAAACGATGACAGGAATTTAGGTGTTACAATCAAAAATGATGAAGTGATGAAAAATTGATGAAGCTGTGAAGCCCTACTATTAAAGGGATGAACAAGATTTATCATCAAATCATTAAAAAAACTTACAAAATAAAGCATATGAAAAAAGAACTATTGAATTGTGAAACAGCCCGCAGTATTTGCATTATTCAAACACTTGCAAAACTAGGGCATTTTCCCACTCGGAAGTCGGAGAAAGAAGCTTGGTTCCTAAGTCCTTTTCGGTCAGAATCGGAGGCCTCTTTCAAAGTGTCTTTACGTTTAAATCGATGGTATGATCACGGTGCCGGTATCGGTGGCAATGTCATTGATCTTATTTGTCTGATAAAACAATGTTCGGTTAAAGAAGCTTTGATGGTATTGGACAAGGAAACTTTGGATTTTTCTTTTCATCAGCCGCCTCGTTTGGAAAAAGAGCCAGGTATTAAAATTATAAAAGTTAATTCCATCAACCACCCTGCCCTACTCGATTATTTAAAATTCCGGAAAATTAAACCCGTTGTGGCTAGGCTTTATTGTAAAGAAGTCCATTATAGGCTAAAGGATAAAAAATATTTTGCCATGGGTCTTGATAATGTTTCTGGAGGTTATGAACTTCGAAACAAATTATATAAAAACAGTGTTTCTCCCAAGGACATCACCCTTATCAAAAATCAACAGTCCAAGCTCCTCATATGTGAAGGTATGTTTGATTTGCTTTCCCTGGTCAGTTACGATTCTGCTCTTTCTAAAAAAGCAGACCTCCTTGTTTTAAACTCAGTGGCATTTGTTAAAAGAGTTCCTGATTATTTGAAAGATTACAAGCAGGTAGCCCTCTATTTGGATCGGGATAAGGCAGGTAAAAAAGCTACCGAATTTTTATTGGGTGCGCATTCAAGGGCTGTAGATAAGTCTGAATTATATAAAGACTATAAAGATCTAAACCAGTGGTGGATGAAAAAATGAGTGGGTGTTGGCAACCGTATTTTTTAATAGTTCAGTAATTATTGATTAAGCCTTCGTCGTTTTGCTCTAAATGGCCCAGTAATATACATACCCATTAAGTTACGGTCTTTAGGAGGATTAAGAGTCTCTGTTTTTTTGCGTTTCTTAGTTAAATATTTCCCGCCCTGTATGAAATAACCCGAATTTTCTCCTTCATCACGCATAGGTGAATGTGGTCTTTCCGTATCAAGAGATCTTAAAGGTGAGCTCATAGAATCTTTTTGAGTACTCATAAGATATTTATTCACATGTTTCCTTATCAGTTTATTATTTTTACTTCTGATTTCATCCATTTGTAAATCCACCCTTTCTTTCAGCCGGTTCCTGTTTCGTTCATAATCCTCTCCTCCTTTCTTGTCCTTCAGAGTGGCACCATTTGAAAACGTATAGCGGACTGTTTCAGCGGGGGCTATTGAAGTAACGACGACTGATGAAAAAATAGCAGATACTACATCCTCTCGTTCCTTTAGCCCCAATCTGTTTATATCATCATCAGTAAGGACATCCATAACCATACTTCGTAAAAGATTATGCGCCTCTGATTGTCCTTTAGTTGACACATTTGAGCCTGAATGACCGGCGGCTAGACCTTTCTCTCTGGATAAAACTGTCATGGCAGTGTCAGTTCTGTACCCGTCCGCAAGATTGTCTCTTATAATTCGCAGCGTATCACTAACTACTATAGTACTTCCATATCTATTAAAATAAGAATTTTTACCTGCCGGAAGATTAAGAGTGCGTGTCCGGTCTTTATTATCCTTAGCCTGATTTAGTGTCGGTAGTAACTGCAGCTTCGTGATATCCGCTGGAATGCCCTGAAAGGGTTTTATTAGACGAATATCTAAAATTTTTGCTGATTTGAACTGTTCATTTTTGCCTTGGGTGTTGGTCAATGTTTCATCTTCTTCAGCATTATATGATTTTCCCAGCCCCATTTTACCTAATCCTTTTCGACAGACAAAGCACGAATTTTATATATACAGCTCTCATATTCGGTACTGTTTGGTTCAATTAACACCTCAATACAATTTTCCTAAACTACGCCTAATTGGTGTACATCTCTGGGAAAACAAACCGAACAATCGCAAATGACATGAAATGGTATCAAAAACATACGGGCTTAATCACTGAAATCATCAGCTATCTGTTCATACTGCTTTTTGTATATGCGGCGATAAGCAAGCTATTGGATTTTGAAAACTTCCGTATTCAACTGGCCCAATCCCCCATGTTGAGCGCCTATGCCGGTTGGTTGGCCTGGGCCGTTCCCATTGCTGAGATTTTCACTGCCTTTCTGCTTTTGTACACAAACACACGTTATAAAGGCTTGTTGGCCTCATTGGCCCTCATGGTCATGTTTAGCACCTATATTTATATCATTTTAAACCATGCTTCCAATATCCCTTGTTCCTGTGGCGGGGTGCTGGAAAAAATGGGATGGAAAACGCATTTTATTTTTAATTTATCTTTCATCATCATAGCATTGTTGGCCATCCTTATTTTCAGAAAAAGAAATTATAAGAACAAACATATATCTTACATAATGCCTTCAGTGATAGCATTTATTGGTATCGGGACAGTTGCAATATTATTTCTAACCTCAGAGCGAATCATTTACGAAGAAAATCCTTTTATCCGAAGGTATGTTCATTATGTAAAAAAAGTCAATGAAATCGATTTACAAGGGAATGTCTATTATTATGCAGGAAATGATGACCAGCTTATTTACCTTGGAGATTATTACAATCCATTGCAGATAACATCCTTCCAAAGAAATTTTGGCGGAAAACAAACCCACAGTATCCAAATTAACAAAGAGGATCTTCCTACCAAGGTTTCCCAAGTTCGAATTCAAGCTCCCAATTTTTATTTGATCGATGGTTATATATCAAGAATCATAAAAGGTACCATAAGCAATTGGCACGTTACAGGTCGTTTTGAGGGGAGCATGCGTTTCGATGACTATCAATTAGAAAAAGAAAACACATTATTATTCAAAACGTATTCTAGATTACACGGGGCATCGCTTGTAGGGCGTTTAAAAATTACCGACGGGCTTCCTTATCACCTGTATCCAAATGTTTTAAGGAAACAAAAAGATGGCGTGTTTGATGTGGATGGCTCTTTAAAATATGATGATTGCCCACATGAACTGATCTATACATACTACTACAGAAACAGTTTTACTATAATGAACCTGACATCAAAGGAGATTCGTACATATCAAACTATCGATACGATTTCAAAAGCCCGATTGAAAATTGATACCTTATTGAATAAGCACCAACAAAAATTGGTCTCTTCACTCATGGTAAATCCTTCTACATATGTAGTTGACCAACTTTTGTACGTTCGTTCAAAAATAAAGGGGCAATATGAACCGGACAACACCTGGGATCAATCTCAAACAATTGATGTATATAATACGGCCAACGGAAATTATTTGGGAAGCTTTTATATCTACGATGAAAGTGATAAAAAACTTACGGATTTCTTTATTATAGAAAATTCATTTTACGGCTTTATAGGAAACAAAATCGTTCAATATAATTTGGAACAATTTTTAAAAATCGTTCCAATCAACAATACATCGCGATGAAAGGGGAAAGATCGAAAACCTGTAAAAAGAGTAGGTCATAAATCAAAATGTTATTATTATGAAAACAGATTTAAAAAGATGGCTGCCAATCATGGTTATGGTAGTAGCCGCCACAGGAGCATTTACCACAAATGCAATGAACTTAAAAGCTGAAAAGTCAGCTTTGGAACCGGGTTTTATACAACCGGATAATCCAGAGGAGGAATGTGAAATTTCCACAACCTGTACCTCAGAAAACACCGGGGTCGATTGTACAGTTGATTACAATCCAGCTGGGGAAAAATTGTACCACCTTGAAGGAAATGAGTGTACACAGAAACTTTACCGACCGGTTGATTAAACCTTTAAATTTAATTCATGATTAAGTAAAGGGGGAACTTTTCCCCCTTTTGTATATTACAGTAATATTTATGGCATCCATCCTTTTTTAGGTTCATCCTTTAAATAATGATCAAACCACTGATGAAATCGTATGGTGGCGTCTTTCTGACTCTCAGGGTCGCTCAGATTATGATCCTCGCCCGGATAAAATAAAAAAGTATTTGGCTTCCCAAGTCGCTTCATTGCCAGATGAAATAGCACACTTTGATGCTTATTGACATGATAATCTTCTTTGCCCGACCATAACAGAAAAGGAACATGGATAGAATCTGCATGGTATAAAGGAGAGTTTTTTATATACCCCAGGTAATCATCAAATAAAGAAGCGCCCATTCGAAGCTGACCGTATTCGAGATCATCGAAATTTAATGAAGTGGTCCCGTCAAAATCCATATAATGCCTTATATAATCCGAGATCCCTGCACCGGCAATCGCGGTGGCAAACAAATCAGTTTGTGTAATGGCAAAAAGCGTTTCGTACCCTCCGAATGAATGTCCTATTAGACCTATTTTTTTAGGGTTGACCCCTTGAACCTTCATAATTTCCTTGATACCGGAAACAATACAGTCTGCCGCTGAAAAACCAGGCTCGCCAATGGTGTATTGAATATCGGGAAGGAACACAAAATAGCCATCTGCGACCAGGTTCTTTGGGTTAAACCCTGTTACATTATAAAAACTGGGATTGGTATATCGATTTTTATATTGCATTTGACGCTCATAAACACGAACAACGGTTGGGTACAGGGAATCCTTTTGGTAATTTAAGGGAAAGCGTAGTAGCCCGGACAACTCATCACCATTCTTATTTCTGTAATGAATTATCTTAAAGACGCCTTCTCTGTAAGTTTTATAATGGGGGTTGCTCTGAAAGGCCACCTTGCTCCTTTTTTGGTCAAGATCACAGAGTATCAATCGTGGGGGCCTGTCGTACTTCTCTTCTACATAACTTAAAACATTTCCATTTGAAGATAAATGTGGCCAACTCAGATAAGCATGTTCATGAGATATATGTGTGATTTCATGATTCTTTTCCCATATACTATAACCGACCTGATCTTTTTTTGTGTCTTTTAATGACAACAGTATTCGCTCTTGCCTGCCAAAAACGTGCATTCTGCCTTTGTTCGAATTATCCCTCAATGAAAAAAGTTTCGACATACGGTATTTAGTATCAGTATCTCTGCCATTGGTAATACGGTAAGCAGGCTTATTGGCAATAGGGACACTCCATAAATCCATCGCATCAAACATCAATAGTTCAGTTTCATTATAGTTCCATCCAGGCGGTGGAGATTCTAAGGGAGATCTCGCTAGATAAGGCATTTCCGACACCTTATTTAATTTTTTGCTTAGGCTATGATGTGTAAGCCTTTTAAAATCATAGAGCCACCATTGGTTTTCCTTAAAATAAAGTGAATACTGTCCCGACGGGCTAAAGCGTATATTATATGCATTCAGCGGATACTTCTCCAACAATAAAGCCCTCTTGCCCGTCCTTAAATTCATCACATATAAATCCACTGGTGGAGTGCTACTTGATTGTGGTTCGTATAATATAGAATTATAGACCAATGCATACTGTTGATCCCCATTTAGAAGAGCATCGGGAAACTGTGCATCGGTAACCTTTAGGAATCTATTCGTATGTAGGGTCCACATCCCCACCATCGGAAATTCCAACCATTTCATCCGGTCATGGATATAAGGATCATTTGATTTCCAAATCTCCGGAATAGGATCCTTATGTCCAGTGGGTTTTTCCCGATAAGCAAAAAACACTCTTTTCCCGTCATTGGAAAAACGGAACATATTACTATTCCTTATAATTTGATATCCCAAAGGAAAATCATCAAAATTCTCCGGGTTGAACACATATGTCTTGTTTGACCTTAAATCATGGACCTTTAATAATCCTGAGTCTATCGAGTCACCTATTCTTTCCTTACTACTGAGCGTGTAAGCCAACTTCCTTCCTTCTAAATCCCAATATAGATCCAGAACCTTCCTGTTATTTAACAGATTGTTATTGAGTACCTTAACATCGGCATCCATTGCAATGATTTTCAGGACGCTTTTCCCATCTTCATTAGCGCATATGGCTATGTTTTGTATTTTTTTGTCCACCGCATATTTATAAACACCTGAGAATACCATCGAATTTGAACCGCTAAGATCGGTGAGTTTCAATTCTTTTTGTTTTCGGTTGTATATAATAAGATGATTTTTATTCTTACTTAGCCGTAGTTTAGTCCCACTTTCATAGATTACAATGTTACCAGATAATAGGTTGACTAATTTTTGTCGTTGTCCACAACTAATCCCCACTAAATTACCTCCTAGAAAATCAACCTTGCCGCACTGAGGAAACGTATAGTGCTTATCTCCTTTAACCTCTTTAATAGTTAAGGAGTCTGCCGTTTGATAATGTTTTGTATAATAATACCAATGACCGTCATCTGATATCCCAGTACCGTATAATCCGTACCACTTCTTATAATCTTCAGGTTTTATATTGCTTTCCGGTGTATTTTGTCCGATCCCAAAGACATGAAAAAGAAATAGCAAACATCCCAGGACCTTGTTCATAGGGTAAATGGTTAAACTATACGGGGATGTGTCGTAAGCCCTTCTATCAAAATGTATTTTCATCAGTATCCGGGGTTTTGAGGTTCAAGCTGGGGGTTCAATACTAATTCTCTTTCGGGCAGGGGCAACAATTGATCTGTAGAAACCCATCCTGTTTTTATTCCACTTAATACTCGATCCAATCTGTTGTTGCGCTTTAGGTCAAAGAAACGATGTCCATTCTCGGTAAAGAATTCATGCCTACGTTCCTCTCCTATTAATTCCAAAAGCATTTTCGGAGCTCTTGTAGTTATAGCTGCCAATCCAGCCCTTGTTCTTACCTTGTTTAAATCACTTAAAGCTAGGTCAAAGTCACCTAATCGTACACTGGCTTCACTTCTTATCAAATAGATTTCTGCCAGCCGAAGCATTACACTATATTCTTTCACAGGATCCGAGCTGCCTTTTTCTTTATATTTAAATGAGTGATACCAACTTTCTTCGGTATCTGATATTTTACGGATCCAATGCGTTAATCGCAGGTCGTTAGGATGAAAACTTTTCACTAGATCGGAGGCTAACGCAACATTGTCCGGTGGTGCGCTATCAAAAATAAAAATCCTTCCTTCCGGTGTATTATTCCCTTCAAATTTAGGATACCATTGAAGCAGTGTAGCGCTGCTTTCCTTTAAAAAGACCGACTCCAAATTTTCTTCCCATTGATACAGGTCTGTCTGTTCAAGTACAGAACCTGCCATTTGTTTCGCCTTTTCCCATTTTCCATTATATAAATATACCCTTGCCAAAAAGGCCATTGCCACCGCTCTGTTGGCCCGTGTCCTGTCATCAGTAGAATAGGAGCCCGGGAGTAAAGAAACAGCCTCTGATAAATCCGCCTCCACATGTGTAAAAATATCCACAACCGCCATTTTTGAGACAGCTGTATTATCCTTGTAATCAGTTGTTGTGATGTATGGGATCTCACCATAAACCTGGGAAAGGTAAAAATGTAACATTCCCCTGATAAAAAGCGCTTCCCCCATTAATTGGTTCACCAAATCTTCAGAAAGGTTGTTTGATCCATTTACATGCTCAATAATAGCATTTACATCATATATCTGAGAATAAGTGTCGTTCCACCAGGATCCTATTTTATTATCTGATGGCATTAGTGAATTTTGATAAAAGCCCTGTGCATTGGTCGTTCCCGAACCATATAGGTCAAGTTCATCACTGTACAAACCCATATCGTAGCTCAAATCGCTAAGGATACCGGTATCCCTGATATTGGCATAAACCCCTGTCATTGCTGCATTGGCCGATGCGGCATCCTTAAACACAACTTCGGTGCCCAATTGAGAAGAGGGGAGTTCAACTCCCACAAAATCTTCGCAGGAGAAATTCAATAAAACGATGCAGCAATAACCAATTGCTTTTACCCGATATAAAAAGCTATATGCAGTCAATCTATTATAATAGTTCCATATCTTCTGTCTATATATAAGTTTCTGTTTCATAAACATGTCATTAAAATTTAAAAATTAAGCTTAACCCCTGTTGTCAATACGCGTAATGGAGGCAACCTGTTGGCATAAACGGTTTCCGGATCTAATCCGTCAAATCCTGTAAAAGTGAAAATATTTTGACCTTTCAGTTCTATGGTGCATTCAACACCGGATAAAAATTCTTTTGGGACCCTATAAGAAACAGTCACATTTTTAAGCCTTACAAAAGAAGCATCGTCTATCATTCCATCGCTGTTGTAATAATTTAAAAAATGGGTATAAATTTCTGAATTGGCACCTGAGGAGTACGGTTGGTAGGTTGCTTGATCGCCGGGCATTTGCCATCTGTCCCCTGCAGAAACCAATTGATTTCTCATTAGCCCCGGAAGCCCCATGGGATGATTTGCCTTATAATTTTCTTGTTTTACAAATTGAAATAATATATCCAATGAGAATCCCTTATAGCGAAACGTATTTTGAAAGCCGCCATAAAAGTCAGGGTTGATATCTTTAATGGCCATTCGATCTTCATTAATGGAAAGCTGCCCATCATTATTAAAATCCTTAAACTGATAAAGACCTGTTCGTTGATCGATCCCTTCATATTTATATACCTTCTTTATATTCAAAGGTTTTCCAATTACATAGCGGTTCGCATAGGTAGATCCTTCCAGCTCAGGGAATGAAATCAGTTCATTTTTATTAAGGCTCAGGTTAAAAGAAGTAGACCAAAAAAATGCACTTTTATTAAAATTCTCAGACCGCAACTGAAACTCCCACCCTTTGTTTTCCACGACAGCATCCAAATTGGCCTGAATGGACGCGAAGCCGGTGGTCCCGGGCAAGGGAATCCCTACTAGTTGATTGGATGAACGGTTTCTATACCGGGAAGCGGTCAAGAACAAACGGTCCTTAAAAAAGCCCAGCTCCAATGCCAATTCCAGCTTCTTGTTCTCTTCCCAGCTGAACAAGGGATTGAAAAGACGTGATGGTTCCATTACAACTGTTCCGCCATAGGTGTTCCCCGTCAAGGAATAGGTGTCCAGATATTGGTAATCCCCGATTTGGTCACTTCCGGTAATTCCATAACTGCCCCGGAGCTTCCCGAAGCTGAGCGCTTCCAGTCCTTCTTTTATCCATGCCCATTCAGAAAACAACCATGCACCGCCGATCGCCCAGAAATTAGCAAACTGTTTACCAGGACCAAACCGGGATGACCCATCCCTTCTTCCCGTCAAGTTCAAGATATAACGATCCCGGAACGAAAAATTTAAACGTCCAAAAAAGGCATTGTATTTATATTGTGTATGGTCATCGGTATAAATGGTCTGCGTTTCTGCCGCCGAAAGATTTTCGACAAAAGCTTCACTGCTAAAGCCACTGCCTCCCTGTACCAATTGAGAGGATGTCTGATTTTGAAAAGTAGCCCCCAAAAGTATTTGAATAGATAGGTCACCGAACTGATGGTCAAAGGTCAATTGAGGTTCTACAATCCATGATTCACGACGTGTCTTATTTTTGTATAAAGTGGAATATTTGCTGCTTAAATTATAAGCCGGATTATACCGTGTATAAGGCAGTACACGCATGTCCTCAAATTGCATATGGTTATACCCAAAACTGGATTTAACCGTTAATCCCGGAAATAGCTCATAGGAAAGTACCAGATTGCTGATTAAGTCATAGCTATGCGAATTATAATACGTTTCCAGGTCACTCAATGGATTTGTCCAACTGCTATCTTCCCAGTTCAGGCTCCCGTCATCATCATAAAGTGCCGGTGCATTGGGGGCAAGTTCATAAATATTGGATACAAAGGACAGGCCCGGCAGCTTATTGTCTTGAACTGTATATGAAGTGGTAAGTTGGAGCTTAAACCGGTCATCTGCCGCACTATGGCTTAGACTTGAATGAACCCCCAGCTTATGATAGGCATTATCATCCGGGTATACCGTAGTTTCCCTATGGTAGTTTCCGCCTACGTTGAATTGGGTGTTCTGGCTTCCCCCTGAAACAGAGCCATTCACATCCGTGTAAGCGGCCGTTCCTCCGATAAACACCTTTTGCCAGTCCGTATAACGGGCCTGGTCCCAAGTGCCATTCACATCGTAGGCATTGGAAGGATACGATGCCGCCCCATCATTGGCATAGGCCTCCCGGCGCATTTCCAAATAGGTGTTCGTATCCATTAAATCCATAAAGTTTGCAACCCTTCCGGTACCATAACTATATCCCAATTGAAAACGTGTCTTTCCTGCACTTCCCCGCTTGGTAGTTATCAAAATCACCCCGTTGGCACCTCTTGAACCATATATGGAAGTAGCATCCGCATCCTTTAATACTTCGATACTGGCGATGGATGTCGGGTCAATGTTATTCAAAGGGCTCACAGGGCTCACAAAGGGGTCTATGGTAACATTAGCGCCCACAGATTGTGAGGCATAGGGCACCCCGTCTATTATATATAATGGAGCATTTCCATCAGAACGTAAACTATTCTGTCCCCGTACCTGAATTGAAAACCCATCACCGGGCACCCCGGAATCTTGTGTAACAAATACCCCTGGCATCCGTCCCTGCATGGTCGCCAGCACATTGGTCACCGGCTGTTCCTCTATATCGGCAGCAGTGATTTTTGAGATACTCCCCGTACGCTCTTTTTCCGATACCGTATAATACCCGGCATTGACCGTAACGGCACCCAAATCTGTCACCGATGCTTTTAAGGTAATAGTGATTTCTGTGCGTCCTTGCACCGGGAATTCCTCGGTGTTATAACCCACATTGGTAAAAAGAAGTACATCGGTCGGGGCACACGCTAGTTCAAACAATCCATTCTCATTGGTGTATACCCCGGTTTTTGAGCTTTTAATGAGAACATTCACAAATGGAATGGGAATACCCTCTGAGTCAAGAACTGTACCCCGGACACGATGTTGTTGTGGGTTATGGTTGGTATTTTTTTCAGACTGGGGCGTAGATTTTCTTTTGGTAAGGACAATTTGCTTATCGATAATTTTATAGGTCATTACAGTCCCTTCAAATATCATGTCTAGCACCATTGTCAGTTTTTCCTTTTTTACACTCACATCCATTCTGCGAGTACTATCCAATTCATCTTCACTAAAAAAGAACTTATAATCCGTATTGGATTCAATGGCTTGGATAATTTCTGGGATAGTTGCTGATTTGAGATGTAGGGTAACCTTTTCGTTTTGGGCATACCCCGACTCTGCGTTGATCTGGAAAAGTGCTATAAAAAATAGGATCAGTGTGAGTTTCATCTTTAAATCAAAATTTAAAATAAGAGCATACCAATGCCCTAAGGCATTATTATAATTTTTCATACTTTTGAGTTGATTTTAGTTAATTCCGTTTGACTTTAATCATTGTTGTCGGAGGGTGCTCGAACACCCTTCGATTTTTTCTACTTAATTATTTCTACATATACTATTATTTTTACGAGTTAGTTATTTACTTGATTTTTTTTGTATGGTGATAACATTATCAGTTTTTTCAAAGGAAAACGGAGTATGCGCTTGGCAGACTTTTAAAATCTGCTCTATCGATTCTGTAGTAAAGGTTCCTGTAAACCTTTTGTCATTAAGACCCTCATACCTATTAACAATTTCCACATCGAAATGCCGTTCCAATTCTTTTACTATTTGTTCAAAGCGATCATCCATAAAATTAAGTTCTCCCATAGTCCAGGCGGTATATTTATGTACATTGACCTGTTCTACACCTATGTTCCCTTTTTCAAAAATCGCACGTTGTCCGGGAATTATTTTTACCGGATTTCCTCCTTCCGGGTTGTTTGGTTGGTATACCCCTACACTACCCTCCAGCAATACCGTAAAAGTGTTGTTTTCATTCTTATAACTGGACACATTAAATGTTGTCCCATAAACTTCGGTATTCATGTGATCAGTCACCACGGTAAATGTTCGCAAACTATCTTTAGCCACATTAAAATATGCCTCGCCATCAAGGAATACATTCCTGTCATGACCTTCCAAAAAGCTTACTGGGTAACGGAGCTTAGATCCGGCATTCAATAAGGCATAGGAACCATCGGAAAATTTCACCTGAAACGTTTTCCCATAGGGAACTGTCAGTTCGTTGAATTCAAGTATCCTTTCTTTATTGCTTTGCTCGTTATCATCGTATATTAGGGTTTTTGATTCCTGAAAGGCTTGAACTTGTCCACCCCCTGTAGTAATGGTTCCATGAGCATCTTCATCAATAACTTTAATGGTACCATCATTTAGTTGTAGGGTGATGGCGTTTAAATATTCTTTGGGGTTGTTTTCACCGGTATCAAATATTCCTGAGATGTATAAACCTGAAGAAAGCGCAATTAAACCGAGAATTGCCGCGGCAATTCTTATAAAAATCTTTCGGGCGTTCTTGGTATATCTCCCGGGAGAATTCAGCATTTCCTTCTCGGCAGTATTGCGGTTTTCTACAATATGCTGCCACATAGCATCAAAATCAGCCTTGGTTAATTGGTCTTCATCCCCAGCCAATAAACGTACCGCTTCTCTGGCCCGTTGAATTTCTTCCTTTTTATCCGGATTCTGACTCAGCCAATTCGTCCAGAAATTAGCCGTCATCCGGTCACTGTCCAATACCCATTTTTGAAAATAATCGTCTTTGACAAAATCTTCAACGCTATACTCTCTGTATTTCACGGTCAACTATTTTAAAGAATATTACATTCCTTTATTATAAAGAGGGAGCTACTTTAAAAATTACTTCAAAAAATGTGAGATTTTTTTTAGAACGATCAAAATCTTTCTAGGAATAACCCTTAGCCATTCTTTAAAAAAGGGAAGGTATTATTTATAAGATGGATAACAAGAGCCAAAAGAACGGATAGAGATCCAAGTATTTGCGTAGTTGTTTCACCGTTCGAGCCATAAGATTGTAAACAGATTTTGTATCCGATTCCATGATCTCAGCAATTTCTTGATAGCTGATGCGGCAATAATATTTCAGGTGTATAATCTCCTGTTGGTTCTTATTCAGTTTGGCCAGGGCCTCCCTTATCTCCTGTCTTTTCCGGTCATACTGTTGTCTTTCTACCAAGTTATGTTCTGCCGATGGTATAACTTGAATGAAGAGATCCGTCTCTTCCAATGTGGTCGTTCGTCTCTCCCTAGTAGCACTATGAAGAATTTTTCTCCGGATAGATTTGAGTAAATATGGTGTAATGGCTTGTACCTTTCCAAGTCTTCCCTTTGCATCCCATAATTCCACAAAAAGATCCTGGATAGCATCCTTAACTATATTTTCATCTCGCAACAACTTCATCCCATAGCTATAAAGTTTTGCAGCATTCTGTTCGTATATGGCTGCATAAGCCTCTTCATTACCTGATTGAAAATCTTGCCAAAGTTGGTCTTCTTTTATTTTGACGGCAACAGCTGGCTGCTCCGAAGGTCCTTTTTTAGTAACCTTGGAAGATGGATGTTGTTGGTGTTTATCAGGTTGAGCCAAAACGAAAGTTCATATAAACATTTGAAAATCAAACGTTAATGTTTCAGCTAAAATATAATAAAATTATAAAAAACACACATTTTGTTTATAAAAGTATCAGTTAATGTGACTTTAATTCATTTTATATGTCCTATATTAAGTTTTGATTTTGGTTATTCAACAAAACTAATTACTACAAAAGTAAAAGCCCATAAAAGGGCTTAAATTTATCTTGTTTTTAGAAAACTAGAGGGGTTCTACAACGACTACCTGTGTTACCACATGTTTTTATTATCAATTATCCAATTTCTTGTCCGTTCGAGATTTTTTAATCCACTATTTACATTTTCTATCTGTTCGTTAAAATCTTTTGTTCGGTCAATTTTCCCTGAATGTACTCTAATCGAAAAGCTTTTATTATGTTTTTCAAATTTTGCCCATTCAGGTAGTAATTCCTTTATTTTAAACTCAACTTCTTCTGGAAAGCCTTTAAAAGTTGCATCTGTATTTCCTTGTCCAAGTTTGTGATAAAACACAACGTTTTTTAATCTTTCATCATAAAGCATAGGCCAGTCACTATGATAAGGAACAATACCTGGTTTTTTCATTATCAAACTCGGATATTTTTCTTCTTTAAATTCCCAGTATGAATGCCAAAAATTTTGGATTGGAATAGAATTAATAGGCTGATAACCACGTCTTAATTTTTCAGTTGCGATTTGTAATAAATTACTTTTGAAAATATTTCGCTTCGAGCCAACAAATTCAAGTCTTTCTGCTATTCTTTCGTAAGTCAAATAATTTTCAAAATCACTTTGATTTTCGCAGTAAAGTTTTGGTGCAATTAACACAGTAAAAGCATTATCACATTCTTTTTTAGTCAAATATTCGTTTACACGTTTTAAGTAACGGTTGAATTGTTCATTTTGGAATGAAGCATCCAACTTGTTCTCTATAAGTACAAAATTTTTCTTGTCGTTTGAATTATATGAAAATAAGATGTCAGTTTCTCCAAGTCCAAATGCTGAAATACTTCTCCAAGCTCCATTTACTGAAGTCAAATTAGGCAAGTCCAATTCTTTAATAAACCATTCGCAAAACGAATTGTCAGTTGATAATTCTTCGAGTAGAATTAAGTCAACATCTCTTTCTTGAATAGATTCAACAGGTAAAATGGTTTGTTCCATATTTCGTTTCTCAAATTGGCTACAACTACTGGATATGATGGAAATTTCCAAATATCCTTCTATTCTGAAATAAAAATAATACTTTTTTATTAAGTTATACTAAATCACTTATATTATCCCTACTCCTTGAGTATAACAAAATAATGAAAGTCAAATGGTAAAGTAGGCATTCCATTAATAGCTATTCGACACTTTACCCATAGATGATCCTATTAATGTAACTACATTGTACAATATATCTATCATATAAACTTCAGATTGGTTAGGGTTATAATTGCATAGCAAACTTTATTAGGTCTTAGTCTATGTATTACAAACTTATCCAATACAAAATAAAAAGACTTACGGAAAACCATAACACATATATTA
>NZ_JAZEUN010000070.1:0-561 GCF_037029175.1 Galbibacter sp. PAP.153
GCTTTCCGCTGCTACTCCTCGCCTTGGCTGCGGGGTAACCGCTGCAAACCCTAACGCGCGGCCCCATGCCCCAGTAACACCATAACAACGTGACATTATAACAAGGCAGCACCATAACAGCATAACACCATAACACCATAACCCCGTAACAACATAACAACAAAGCGCAACAAAGTCCCTCCCCGAAAAAAAACGCCCCGGTAACCCTCATGTTGCCAGCGCATTGCAAAAAGATTGAAAATAATTCGAGAAAACATTTGGAAAGGATGAGAAATAGTTTCTATATTTGCACCCGCTTTGAGGGACGGCCGTTGGCTGTCCGGGACAGGCGGAAGTTCATTTGTTATTGGTGCTCCGGGGGATTTTAAGGGGAAATAAAAATTTTTCAAAAAAAAGATCCGGAAAAGTTTGCGGGTAACAAAAAACGCATTACTTTTGCACCCGCTTTGAAAACGAAAACTTTTCAAGGCACGGGGACAGAGAAGAAGAGTTCATTGATATATTGTTGACAGCACGGTCTTTTCCGGGAGAACGATAGCGATATCGTCCGAGTGGAAGGGA
>NZ_JAZEUN010000071.1:0-522 GCF_037029175.1 Galbibacter sp. PAP.153
TCAAAGGCTCCCTGTCGTCAACATTCCCTTGGGTAAGCATGAAGTCCAATATTTCCCCTCTGTCGTTGACAATTAAATGCAACTTAAAACCAAAGAACCAACCTATGGAGCATTGTCCCTTTACAGCCATGCCCTTAAAAGTCTTATGCTGTTTCTCCCTTTTTATATGGCATGCCCGTAAAGGAGTCGAGTCTATAAAGGAAATGCCAGTACAACGTCCCAGACAGCATGTTTTAAGAAATATGGCCATTGGGAGCACTGCTCTTTGTTGTAATTCAACAAAACGGTTGTAGGACACGGTCTGCGGAAACTCTCCTTGCATATGCACCTTTACATAATACAAGTAAAAATGTTTTAGGCTCCTGAATTGTTTATAATGGAATAACACCATAATGGTTATTACTTCACTATCGGACAATTTTGATTTCCGGTTTCTTTTTTTGCTCGCCGTATCCTTTTCAAGAGCAGATTCATGGGTTACTTTTTCAAATTCTTTGCAGAATTCATCGATAAGATAAAAAA
>NZ_JAZEUN010000072.1:0-508 GCF_037029175.1 Galbibacter sp. PAP.153
TGGCACGTTCCCTCAGCACTTCGACCGCAGGGAAAGGGTTAGATCTTGACAAGGTATGGGTGGCATCAACGATAATGGACTTTGATCGGATGATTCCTTTTTCAACTGCGATCTCAACTGTTTTTCCTATGAGCAAATTCAATAAATCGGTGTTTTTCAATCGCAGCTTCCTGAATTTGGTCAACGAACTAGGATTGATAACATCGTCCTCGGGTGACATCCCCAAAAAATACTTGAACGACATATCGTAACGGGAACGTTCCACAACATCCACGTCCGATACGGTATAGATGGTTTTCAGCAAAAGGTATTTGAACATGCGTATGGGACTCTCAGCAGTACGCCCGTTGGTCAAACAATACGTTTTGACCAATTCATCGTAAATAAAGGAGAAATCGATTAAATCATTAATCTTGCGAAGTAGGTTTTCCTTGGGAACAATTTTATCATACAGGGAACTGTATGCGCTAAACTGAAAACTTTGTTGTTGTGCTAACATTATTGGAGT
>NZ_JAZEUN010000073.1:0-479 GCF_037029175.1 Galbibacter sp. PAP.153
AGGAGATGTGGTGCTAAAAACCTATGACGGGAAACAATTATTGGCCGACCAGTTGTTCTGGGACCAAAAAAATCAATGGATTTTTACGGAAGGCCCTTATACATTTAATAGCCCCGACTTAAACATGACGGGCATAGGCATAGATTTCAATAAAGAGTTCACGGTGGTAAATTCTCATGGAAACTCGGGAACGGCAGTTGTTAAAGAAGAAACCAAAACCGAAGAAGCCCCAAAAACCGAATAGTCATTGTTGGGCTTTCGTTTTTTATATTTCTTTGTTCAATTTATTCGGATTTTGCCTTGTGTCAAATACAGTTACAATATTGATTCTCTTGGAATTAAATCGATAATATAAAGTCGTTTGTTTTGTGATTACACATCTTCTTAAACCTTTACCTTTTTTAGATTCAGGAAATATTTCAGGTTGGTTTTTAATAATTTCTATTGATGAATCTAATTTTTGAACAACCTCTCTTTTT
>NZ_JAZEUN010000074.1:0-461 GCF_037029175.1 Galbibacter sp. PAP.153
TTAAGTTCCTGGGCATACGTCTGGAACCCCAAAGCACAGGCTATAAATGATTTCCTTACCCCAGTGGGTCGTTAGGAACCGTTAGCTCTCATTTCAAGAAAACACGCGTATTTGTCATAAAAGGGAATAGTATGAATACCAAATTAACTTTGGCAATAGAAAAAGAGGTTATCGAAATCGCAAAGGAACATGCAAAAGAAAAAGGGCAAAGCCTTTCAGAAATGATAGCGAACTATTTCAGGTTTGTGACTGTAAAAAGGATTAAATTCAAAGAAAAACAGCTTTCCCAAAAAGTTAGAAAGCTAAGAGGAATTATTAAGATAGAAAACGACCTTGACTACAAACAAATTTTAACCGAAGAACTTTCAAAAAAATATGGAGTATAAACTTTTTGTGGATTCGGACGTAGTCATTGACTTTTTTACCGACAGAGAACCTCATGCAAATCCTCAGCTATCCAC
>NZ_JAZEUN010000075.1:0-396 GCF_037029175.1 Galbibacter sp. PAP.153
CGCGGGCAATGCAGAGGATTGTTCGGAAAGCGTTTTCACGACCGAAAAACTGGTTGAAATCCCTGATTGCACATCATTGCTTCAACCGTTGGACAATGCCACGGACGTATCGGTAAGTACGGGTCTGGAATGGCAATCGGTCGCCACGGCCATGGGCTACCGCCTTTCTGTCGGGACAACTTCCGCAGGAAATGACCTGATCGATAATCTGGACGTTGGCAATGTGACTTCGTATGTTTTTACGGAAGAGCTTCCCGAAGAAACGACCGTTTACGTAAGCATTACGCCGTACAACTCGGCCGGCGATACGCAGGGCTGTTCGGAAAGCGTTTTTACGACCGAAAAACTGGTTGAAATCCCCGATTGTACTTCCTTGCTTCAACCGTTGGACAATGT
>NZ_JAZEUN010000076.1:0-335 GCF_037029175.1 Galbibacter sp. PAP.153
GTTACCTGAATGGGGATATGAGATTTGTCAGACTGGAACGGGAAATATTACCGCAGGAGAACATAACTGAACCCGTTTTCCTTCGTCTGTACATGAGAGAAAATAAAAAAAAGGAAAGGGGGACCATAAAAGGGCTTAAAAATGGCCTGAAAAGAGACCTGTTTATTAAAATGCTCAATGCCAGGTACACGCAAATGCAATGGTCTTATAATAACCATTTTGATATTTACAGTGAATTTTCAGAGTATCCATCGGCGTTTAAAATTAATATATGCGCATATGGAAATCAAGAAAGATTAGCGGTAATTGAGGCTTTAAAAACTTTAAAACAGGTA
>NZ_JAZEUN010000077.1:0-335 GCF_037029175.1 Galbibacter sp. PAP.153
CACCTGCTTTAAAGTTTTTAAAGCCTCAATTACCGCTAATCTTTCTTGATTTCCATATGCGCATATATTAATTTTAAACGCCGATGGATACTCCGAAAATTCACTGTAAATATCAAAATGGTTATTATAAGACCATTGCATTTGTGTGTACCTGGCATTGAGCATTTTAATAAACAGGTCTCTTTTCAGGCCATTTTTAAGTCCCTTTATGGTCCCCTTTTCCTTTTTTTTATTTTCTCTCATGTACAGACGAAGGAAAACGGGTTCAGTTATGTTCTCCTGCGGTAATATTTTCCGTTCCAGTCTGACAAATCTCATATCCCCATTCAGGTAAT
>NZ_JAZEUN010000078.1:0-327 GCF_037029175.1 Galbibacter sp. PAP.153
TATGGTGATAAAGGGTATATAGGCAAAGACTTGTTTGAACAACTCTTTGTGGATGGGGTCCATTTGGTAACCAAGATTAGAAAGAACATGAAAAATTGCCTGATGCTCTTACAGGATAAGGTCATGCTTAGAAAACGGGCTTTGATTGAAACCATAAACGATGAGCTTAAAAACCAATGCCAAATAGAACACACCAGACACAGAAGCTTTGAGAATTTTATAACAAACCTCCTTTCAGGATTGATTGCTTATTCATTCTTTGACAAAAAACCATCCTTAAATCTTGAAATCATTGATGAAAGACTTGTTGCTTAAATCGAACTCACG
>NZ_JAZEUN010000079.1:0-277 GCF_037029175.1 Galbibacter sp. PAP.153
CGGGTACTATCGGCACGGACCAGACGCTTTGTTACGGGGAGACCCCTGCGGCGCTTACTTCTACTGCCGATGGCAGTGGCGGGGGGACCCTGAGCTATCGTTGGGAGTCTTCGACCACGGATGCTACCAGTGGCTTTACTGCCATAGCTGGGGAGACGGGGTCGGGCTATGTTCCCGGTCCGTTAACGCAAACGACCTATTACCGGCGGGTTACGCTCACCAATGAAAACGGTATCGACTGTGAATCGGCCCCCACTGCTGTGGTAACGCTCACGGT